>JBMTAX010001157.1:0-1003 GCA_049429145.1 Myxococcota bacterium | reverse complement strand
CTCTCGTCGTCGCTGCCTGGGCCTCCTTGGGTGGGACACACGCCCCGCTCCGGCGTGGCGCTCGCGCTAGGTGTAGCCAGCGATGATGAGCGGGCGGCACGCGTGCTCGCCCACGAGCTGGGTCACTTCTTGGGACTTTTTCACACCCAGGAGAACAACCTTCAGGGGGCCCCGACCATCTACGATGCGATCAGCGACACCCCAGAGGGAACCGGCGGCCGCACGAACTTGATGCATTTCCTCGTCGATACGAATGAAGACCTCACCAAGGGACAGGTGGCGATCATGCGCCAGAGCCCCTGGCTGCTTCCGCGCATTTCCCCGTGATGCAAGGGGCTCTGCTCGTGTCGGGCCATCGGGAACGCCGCGGTGCAGCTCCGGTCAGGTCAGGCCAGTTCAGCGAGGCGATGCATGACAGGGGTCACGACGCTGCTGCGCTCGACGAAACGCTCCATCACATTGAGCATCAGTTTCATACACGCCTGAGGGCGCTGCTTCTGCAAACTGAGGAAGTCACGTCGACCGATCTCGACCAGACGCGTGTCGACAGTCGCACGTGCGCTCACCTGACGAGGACCGGGCCTGACGAGGGACAACTCACCGAAATGCTCTGGCGCCTCGAGGGTAGCGAGCACGCGGTCGACACCGCCTCGGGAGAGGTAGAGTTCGATTCCACCTTCGGCGATGAGAAAGAGTGACTCTCCTTGCATCTGCTCGACGAAGATCGGGCTGCCTGCGCGTACACTCCGCAGCGTTGCCGCAGACTGGACGATCTTCACGCCGTCGTCGGAGAACCCGCTCAGGAGAGGGCTCGCCTTCAGGAAACCACTGAGGTCCATGCAATACGAACTCCCCGGGCGCCCACACGCGCTCCCCTCCACCCCTTACCATAGGGTGGATTTCATGACTTTGTCCGATTTCTTTCTGGCCGCATTTTCCCCGCCCTAGGCTTGGGCCGAATGGGCATCGAGCGCTTCTTTTTTCACATTGCCCGAGCGGTGGA
>JBMTAX010001156.1:0-1003 GCA_049429145.1 Myxococcota bacterium | reverse complement strand
AGCCCGACCAGGGATGTTCCATCGGGAGCCACGGCAGCCCCGCGGAGCGACTGAAATTCGACTGCGACGCTGCGAACATCGAGCACGCTCCCATCATCCTTGGCATAGGTCGCAAATACTGCCCGGGAATCAGAGAAGGAGCCTGTATTCAAGTCTGTGCCAGCGCCCACCACACCTGCCAGAACGAGGTTTCCCTGGCCATCGACAAAGGGCGCCTGCAAACCCGGCGAGAGGGCGGTGTGCCAGACTGCGTCTCCCCCGTCAGTGATACGCGCTGTTGTGCCGACGAACGAATCCGTGCTGACCGTTCCGTGCACATACACGGACTGGTCCGGACCGCGCACAGCCCCCAATATCTGCAGGGTCCCGGGCCCCGCGAACAGAGGAATCGCTGACACCATGGGTGTAAAGTCGAATGACACGTCTAGTGTGACTGCGTCATCGGAACCAGGGAGCAGCTGCATCAGGCAAACGTTCTCGCGGAAGCGCGTACAGGGGGAGACACTTCGCATCACGCTGGTGGCATCGGCATGCGCTGAGACCTCGATGATGTCCCCGATGATGCCCTCGAAAGTGCAATCGCGCTCACAGGTCTGTGCTCCACCCTTGAAGCTCATCTCGCCAGCACCAGTGCCCGAAAACCGTACGCTGACCGGCAGAGTGGGGCGTGGTGCGTCAATCTCCGGCCGACGCCAAAGCGCCAGACCTTCGTCCCCAGCGACCACGAACGCTCCTCCGGCGGCAGCACTGACCACAGGGTATTTCCAGGGCTCCGGCGAGCCACCATCGCCCTCGAAGGCCCCCGCCCCAAGCAACACGCGCCTCTCGACAGAGCCACCATTCGCAGGATCTCCGCTGATTCGAAGCCAGCCTGCGGTGATGGTCTGCGATTTGAACAGGTGATCAACCACCATGACTCGTCTGCTTGAGTCTACCGTAGCGCGTTGATTCCATCCGAGTCCGACCAATGCTGCGCTCCAGGCTCCTGGAGCGGCAGCGACGT
>JBMTAX010001155.1:0-1008 GCA_049429145.1 Myxococcota bacterium | reverse complement strand
AGATGCTTGCGCGCCGACGCTTCTTCACCCCAGAACTCTCGCGGCTGCAGACCACAGAGGCCCTGCTCTCGAGCTTTGACGTCGACCACATCGAGCCCGAGGCCCTCTTGTGGCAGGCGGGGTACCTGACCATCCACCACGTCGAGCAGCGACGTCTCGGCCACTTCATGTACACGCTCGGCTACCCCAACGCCGAGGTAGAGTGCGCGCTGAACGAAGCCCTGGTGCCTCAGCTCGGCCCCCCTGCCCGTCCCGCGGCCATGGCGCGTCAGCACCTCGAGGACGCCCTACGCGATGGCGACATGAACGCTGTCGAGGGAGCCATCCGCGCCCTCTTCGCCAGCATCCCCCACGACTGGTATCGCAACAATCCCTTAGGCGGGTACGAGGGCCACTACGCGAGCGTCTTCTACAGCCACCTCGCCGCCCTCGGACTCGACACTCGCGTCGAGGACGCCACAAACCACGGTCGCATCGACCTCTCCATGCGGATAGGCGACCGGGTGTACCTCTTCGAGTTCAAGGTGGTCGACAAAGACCCCGAGGGGAAAGCCCTCGCACAGCTCCAAGGCCGCGCCTACGCCGAGAAATATCGCGCGCCGGGCGTCACCGTGACCCTCGTCGGCATCGAGTTCGGCAAAGAGGCCCGCAACGTCGTGGGTTTCGAGGTGGGCACAGGGTGAACCTCTTCGCGCGTGGCCACTTAGGGCGACGGCAGCTATGCTTCCCCGAGGAGGCGTCGTGAAGCGCAAGAGGCTCCCTATCGGGATACAAACCTTTCAGAAGATCCGCGACGAGGGCTATTACTACGTCGACAAGACTCCCTTTGCGCTGCGCCTCATCGAGCAAGGAAACCCTTACTTTCTCTCGCGACCGAGGCGCTTTGGCAAAAGCCTCTTCCTCGACACCTTGAAGGAGCTCTTCGAGGGAAACCGCCCACTCTTTGAAGGCCTCTATGCAGAACACCGCTGGGACTGGTCCGTGCGCTACCCCGTCGTGCGCCTCCGC
>JBMTAX010001154.1:0-1013 GCA_049429145.1 Myxococcota bacterium | reverse complement strand
TGACGACAGCAACGCGAACCAAGCGGTGACACACCGCAACCAAGCAGCCGCTTCCGCTGCACCGACGAGGCGGGTCCCCGCCATCAGCGAGGATAGCTCCTGATGCAACGCAGGTGAACGAGCGGCGAGACCAGCGAGTGCCATAGCGAGCGTAGCGGCAGAGGTCTGGCTTTGGCACCCGATCTGTCCATGCCCAGGGGCAAGGAGGTTCCACACACAAGCGGCACAAGGGCTCTCGTCGCGCCCTTGGGAGACAGCCGCCAAAGGGCAACCAGGGACCCGCTCGCGCAGGCGCTCCCGGTCGACGAAGCGGGTGATGTACGCCACGGGGACACCTCTCAGACAACCACATAAGCAGCCGACAGGGGACGATACCGCCGCTCGCCCCCCCAAAACCAGCGAACCTCGGACCATCAACCGACCCAAAGAGAGGGAACACCTGCGCCTGGCATCCGAAAACGGAACAGTCGTTGATGGTCAGGAGGTTCCTCATGTCGGTCTACAAACCTACCGCCCGGCCTTTGCCCAGCCCCCGAGAGGTGGAGCGCGCGAGGACCCCGGGCGCGGCCCAGGAGCTCTCCGCACCAGCGACTGCGGTGCCGACGTCCCCCACTGCGTCGGCGCAGGCTCCCGCCCCTGCACGTGTCCCGGTCGCACCCGACGTGCAGCGGAGCGCGCGCCAGCGCGCGGTCGCAAACGCTCCACGGCCGGCAGAGTTGCAGGCCGCCACTCCCGTCACGGTGAGGCCAGGGGATACCCTGTCAGCCATTGCGCGGCGGTACGACACCCCGGCCGGTGAGCCCGGGCGCTGGCAAGACCTGGTGAAGCAGAACCCGCAGTTCGCCAAAAACCCCGACCTCATTCACCCAGGCCAACAAGTCCGCATCCCTCAGGGGTGGCGCCTCCGTGAGACACCCGCGGCGCCGGCTGCACCAGCCGCTCCGGCCGCCCCTCGGCCCCCCGCCCCGGCCCCCGCCGCTCCGGCGGCACCCGCCGCGCCGGCAGCCCCCGCC
>JBMTAX010001153.1:0-1015 GCA_049429145.1 Myxococcota bacterium | reverse complement strand
CATGGTTTTACGTCGACCCGTACGGTCAGTGAGGCGCCCTGCGTACAGTTTCACGAGGCTCGCGACGGTGTTGGCGCTCCCTTCGATGACTCCGAGGGCCATGGCGCCGCCCCCCAGCGTCGTCGTAAGGAAGAGCGGGAGCAGCGGCAGGATCATCTCGCTGGAGGCGTCGGTGCACAGGCTAACAACGCCGAGGGCCAGCACGTTGGGTCCGAGCCGGCGCCGTAGAGGGCGAGGGGGCGCAACGATTTCGGAAGGGGACGTCGTCACCGCAGCCTCCCGCTGACTTCCTCCGTATACCTTTGCACCCGCTCGCGGCCCAGCTTACAAATCAGCACATCGTCTTCTGCAAAAGACGGGTGACGTCGACGCTCCGTATGGCTGGGCGTAGGTGTCTTGTCGACGGAGGTAGCCATGACGACGCCATCTTCCCCTCGCGCCCTCGTGGGCATCGTCATGGGCTCGGCCTCCGACTGGCCCACCATGGAGCACGGGGCGCGCCTCCTCGACGAGCTGCAAGTGCCCTACGAGGCTCGCATCGTGTCGGCTCACCGGACGCCCGACTTGCTCTTCTCCTACGCAGAGAGCGCTGCCGACCGCGGACTGCGCGTCATCATTGCCGGGGCGGGGGGGGCCGCCCACCTACCGGGAATGTTGGCCTCCAAGACGTGGTTACCGGTGCTCGGGGTACCGGTGCAAAGCAAGGCGCTCAACGGTCTCGACTCGCTCCTGTCCATCGTGCAAATGCCGCGTGGTGTCCCTGTGGGCACCCTCGCCATCGGCCCGGCCGGGGCCGCCAATGCGGCCTTGCTCGCGGCGTCGATGCTCGCAGTCACCGACGCGCAGGTGCGCGAGACGCTGCAGCGCTTTCGTCGCAGCCAAACTGACGATGTCCTCGCCATGACCCTTCCGAGCGAGGTCGAATAACGATGCGCCTTGGGATCTTCGGCAGCGGTCAGCTCGGGATGATGCTCGCTGGGGCTGCACGGCGTCTCGACGTCATCCCCGTCTTATA
>JBMTAX010001152.1:0-1017 GCA_049429145.1 Myxococcota bacterium | reverse complement strand
ATCTCGATGGCGGGCGCCTTCGCCACCTTCTTCGCCATGCAGATGTCCGTCCAAGCGTCCGTGACGTCGATCAATGGCCTGCGAAAGGCCGGCGGTTCTGGGTACGTCAATGGGATAGATGAGTGCACCGGGGACACGATCGCTGCGGTGGCCGTGCCTGCCTCGCCGGGCTTCACCACGACGGGCAGAGGGTCTGGTGCCATGTCGACGCTGATCGGCAACCCACAGGTCGATACGATCGGGAGTACGCCGACCGATGCGGCCACCGGCATCCCATTTGATTGGAGCGATATCGTCTATCGTGGGGCGATCCAGGCCACCATCACCATCCCCAACGGTGGGAGTCCCAGCACGTACTTTCCCTCGGGGTCAGGCTGGGATGCGTACCCGACGATCGTCGTGCGGAATGGTCCCACGAGTGGGACGCCGATCAGTCTCGGACCGGGACAGAGTGGTCGGGGTCTTCTCATCGTCTTTGGCGACCTCATCACCACAGGGAACTTCTCTTGGGACGGGGTCATCATCGTCGGTAGCCAATTGACGATGCGGGGTACCGAAGATGTTCGGGGCGCCGTCGCCACGGGGCTCAACGCGAAGCTTGGACTCCCCGTCGGGGAGAGTGACCTCGGCATCGATGAGTTGGCTGGGAACACGAAGTTGCGCTACAACTCCTGCAACGTCACCTCCTCCATGACCTCCCTCGGCGCGCTCCGTGCCTTCCAGAACACCTGGGCCAACAACTTCCCCTCGTACTAGCTTTCAGGGATGTCGGAGACCTTGCAGTCGCGCCTCGCCGAGGCGCTCGCTCCCCTCGCCAACCCCCGCACGGGGGCCTCACTCTACCAGACGCAGCAGGTCCGTGATATCGCCGCGACCCGTGAGGGGAAGGTGCGTGTCACCCTGTTGCTGGACGCCCAGGATGACCCGACGCTCGCCCGTCAGGTGCGCCAGTCGCTCGAGCGGGTGGAGGGGGTGACCGAGGTGCGCGTCGATGTGAAGGACGCGGCGCAAGTCGGG
>JBMTAX010001151.1:0-1023 GCA_049429145.1 Myxococcota bacterium | reverse complement strand
GCCGTTGAGGTCTTCGCCTCCAAGGCACGATCTGGCGGGGTCGCTGCTGAGAACGTCGTTGGGTCCGTCGCAGAGGCCATCCCCATCGGAATCGGGATGGTCCGGGTCAGTGCCGCGGGCGAGCTCAACCGTGTCGCTCACCCCGTCATTGTCTCGGTCAGGGGCTGCCACCTTGGGGTCGGTACCGAGGGCAATCTCGGCACCATCAGCGATGCCATCGTTGTCGAAGTCTGGGTCGAGGGGGTCGAGCCCCAACGCAGCCTCCGCCCCGTCAATGATGCCATCGTTGTCGGTATCCTTCTTACGAGGGTCGGTCTCTCCTGGGTCGATGACGCCGTCACAGTCTTTGTCTTCGCCCTGGGCTCCGCCGTCGTCGATTACATCGAGGTCTGTGTCGCGCCGCGCGGGGTTCGTCTCGCCCGGGTCTACGCGCCCATTTCTGTTCTTGTCCTCGACACCATCAGGAATACAATCGCCATCGGTGTCGCTGTTTACCGGGTTGGTCAACGTGCTCGGGTCGGCGTCGTAAGCCGTCCCAGGACATTCCTCGTCGATGACCGCGGTCTTGCCCGCTTCGGTGCCGTCAAAAATGCCATCACCGTCGGTGTCGAGCTTGTTTGGATCTGTTTTGTTTTGTCCAGACAGCTGAGGGTTGGGCCATAAAACACCAAACTCATCGCCGTCGCTGATGCCGTCACAGTCGGAGTCGTAGCGTTCATTCTCCGTCGCGCTGATGTCCGCTTCCCGAATCGGTTCCTCCGGGGGGGCGGGTCGCAGCTCCTCGTCGGGGTCACCGCCATCGTCGACGCCCGCGTCTTCGTCGATACCCGCGTCTTCGTTGAGCCCCCCGTCTACTTCCAATTCGTCTGGGTTCACACAGCGACCGTCGTCGCTGCACGATTGCCCCGGCAGGCAATCTTCGTCGGTTCGGCAACCCGATGGGGTACCGCCGTCAGATCGCACACTGCCTGCGTCAGCCTTCGGCCCAGTGCCCGGAGGCGTGTCGGCGCCACAGCTGCAGCC
>JBMTAX010001150.1:0-1026 GCA_049429145.1 Myxococcota bacterium | reverse complement strand
CCGACGAGGTCGAGGTCGCTTCTTGTGCGTTTACGGAGCCTGCGGTTCTCGGTGCCATCGCGCCGGTGTTCTCCGAGGACAAGAAGGAGTGCCGGCTTTCTTACGAGCTGAACACCTCGGCTTTGCCGGAAGCACCTCTGCTCATCGCGGTCACAGCGACAGACGCCACGGGTAACGAGGCCTCGGCGAGCCTCGCTGGCGTCGTCGACAACTCTCTGCCCACCCTGACGGTCACGTCGCCAACTGCAGATGAGGTGGTCACCGGCGTCGTGACCATATTGGCCACCGCTGCTGACCCGAGCGGTATCGCGAGTCTCGAACTCGTCTCACTCCCTGGCCTTATCGACATCGCCCCCGCATCGGACCGCCTCGAGGTGCAGTGGGACACGACGACGCAGTTCGATGGTCCATTGGAGCTTGAGTTCCTTGCCATCGACGAGAACGGGCTCGAGACCACCAGGAAAGTGCAGGTGGAGGTCGACAACATCGAGTCCACCACCATCTCGGGCGTCGTCAGCTTCGTCACGCCGGTGAACGAAGCGAGCGTCACGCTCTACACCTACGAGGGCCAGGTGAGAGGTGACGAACCCCTGGGCAAAGCCGTCACCGACGCAAACGGGGAGTTCCGTCTCATCATCGAGAATCCCTACAGCGGTGTGGTGCTCCTCGCTGCTGTAGGGGGTGAGTTCGTCGACGCTGCGAGTGGGCAGACCATGGCTCTTGGTCGCGAGCTGCTCGTGCCCATCACAGACCTCGTCGCCGGCGACGCGTACCGTAAGCACCTGGACCCATGGTCGACCCTCGCCGTCGGCAGAGCCCTCGCAGACACCACCCTCCCCGCGGACGTTGCTCTCGATGCGGCCCTCGAAAATGTAGGCCTCCATCTCCGGCGACCCGAGGCGATTGCGCTCTGTGACACGGAGGTCATCGACGTCACCGCAGGGCCCGCGAGCGTGGGCGATGCTGGGACGATTCTCGGCCTCGCCTCTGCGGCGCTTTCTCGCCAGGCGGCGAACCTGAGCGTCG
>JBMTAX010001149.1:0-1029 GCA_049429145.1 Myxococcota bacterium | reverse complement strand
TGCCGCAGCTTTGAATGGGTTGTTCGAAACAGCTGGCTATGCACCGTGCTCGTCTTGCGGAGCTCTAGGAAAGACGAACCGCTGCCCTGACCTGTGGCCCATGCCGTGGGATCCGCAGAAAAAGCGAGAGGCGCCTCGCGGCGCCCCTCCTTGGCTCGTTGCAAGACGAGAGCCTCTCAGTAGCGGTAGTGCTCAGGCTTGAAGGGGCCCGCCGCTGACAAGCCGAGATACGACGCCTGCTCTGCGCTCAGCGTCGTCAGCTTGGCGCCCACCTTCGCGAGGTGAAGACGCGCGACCTCCTCGTCGAGGAGCTTCGGCAGCACATAGACTTTGCCCTTCTCGAAGGTCTCGCCGTTCGCATACTTCACGTTCCACAGCGCCAGCTGGGCCAGGGTTTGGTTGGTGAAGCTGTTCGACATCACGAACGACGGGTGACCCGTGGCGCAGCCGAGGTTCACGAGGCGGCCGCGAGCGAGCAGCGTGATGCGCTTTCCATTCGGGAAGATGAACTGGTCGACCTGTGGCTTGACGTTCTCTTCCTTGATCTCCGGGTTCTGCTCGAGCCACTTCACCTGGATCTCGCTATCGAAGTGGCCGATATTGCAGATAATGGCCTCGTCCTTCATCGCGCTCATGTGCTCGCCGGTGATGACGTCGCAGCAACCGGTCGCGGTGACGAAGATGTCGCCGAGGGGGGCGGCCTCTGCCATGGTCACGACCTCGAAGCCCTCCATCGCCGCCTGGAGCGCGCAGATGGGATCGATCTCGGTGACCATCACCCGTGCGCCGAGGCCGCGGGCCGATTGTGCCGAGCCCTTGCCCACATCGCCGTAGCCCGCGACGACGACGACCTTGCCGGCGACCATGATGTCCGTGGCGCGCTTGATGCCGTCCATCAGCGACTCACGGCAGCCGTAGAGGTTGTCGAACTTCGACTTGGTGACGGAGTCGTTGACGTTCATGGCGGGGAACATGAGGGCACCCTGCTTCGCCATGTCATAGAGGCGGTGGACGCCGGTGGTGGTCTCT
>JBMTAX010001148.1:0-1030 GCA_049429145.1 Myxococcota bacterium | reverse complement strand
GCAATACGATCCGTCGACGACGTCCGAACCCCCGTCGCTCGTCGCGGGCCACGGCTTCGCGGAGTGCGCGGACGACGACGTCGATGCGCAGCACCTGTCCCGGCCCACCGCCGGAGGGGGTATCGTCAACGGTTCTGTGTTTGTCGGTGGCGAACTCTCGCAGCGGCACATCGTCAACGTCGAAGACCCCTGCACGTCGCGCGCGCTGCAAGATCGAGCAATCCCATATCCCATGCAGGCTCTCTGGGAAGAGCGCCACAATGGTCGCCTGCAGTCGCGCGTTCTCCGTCGTCAAGAGGTGCCACCTGCCGGTGGCACTTCCTCCGCATCGTCATCGAAGAGCCCCGTTGGGGGCGCCAGCACCACCCATCGAGCAGACTCATCTACGGCGTGCACGATGGGGGGGACGAAGGGAACTAGGACGATGTCCCTCGCTCCCGACGTGCGCACCTCGGCGAGGGGCTGCGCACCATTGTCGCTGAAGGCCTCGATCACCCCGAGCTCATGCCCATCTCGATGCGTCACACGCGCACCGATCAGGTCCACCAGGTAGGTCTCGTCATCGTCGACAGGGGGAAAGTCATCCCGACGGACAAAGATCTCGACACCACGCAGGCCTTCGGCCGCGTTGCGATCAACGCACTCCTCGAGTTCGACGTTCGTCCCGCCATATACCCGTCTGATGGTGGCGTCCTTCGCCGCGCCGCCCCGTCGCTGCAGTCGCACTTTGAGACCGACGACCAACAGGGCGCTGTCAGGGTTCTCCAGCTCGAACTTGAGCCCACCCCGCACGCCGTGGGGACGCGCCACATGGCCGACGAGCACCCATCGCTCCCCCGAGGCAGCGTCGGCGTCCGTCACGCGTGGTCTTCTCCCTCGACGCTGGTGCCAGGTTCTTCCCCCGCAGGCCTCGGCTCGCGTGAGGGCTCCATGATCTCCAGCGTGACCGCAGCGTTTTGCCGCGCGGCAACAGCGGCCAAAAGGGTCCGCAAGGCCTTCGCCGTACGACCCTTCTTTCCGATCACCTTGC
>JBMTAX010001147.1:0-1031 GCA_049429145.1 Myxococcota bacterium | reverse complement strand
CAAGCCCAAAAATCTCGGGCGACTTGGCCGCGCAGCTGGAAGGCGATGGACCCACGGTGATGCACGCCCACGGTCCCTCCATGCGGCAGACGGTGACGCAGGTCGCCGGTACCTTCGATGTGGTGGTCATCGACACCCCGCCGCGGGCCAACGCAGAAGAGGCGTTCACCGCGCTTGCGCTCGCAGACATTGCGCTCGTGCCCATGTCCCCTGGTCCTGCCGATGTGTGGGCGACCGACGCCACCGTGCGCATGGTGACCCAGGTCTCTCAGATTCGGCCGGAGCTCAAGGTGCGGCTTGTGCTGAACCGAGTGGACCGCAGGACCGCCGTGGGAAGCGCGCTGCAGGATGCCGCGCATCACGTCGGCATCGTTCCGCTCGCCACCATGCTCGGAAACCGGGTCGTGTTTCCGGAGGCGATGGCGTCGGGCAGGGGGGTCGTCACCTACCAGCCCTCGTCCGCGGCAGCTGACGAGGTCCGTGAGCTCATCGGAGAAATCGTGGGCGTGCTGGGCGCGAAGACCACGCCCCCGCCGGCCCCGCTCAAGAAATCCCCCAAGAAGGCAGCGAAGGAGGCCATGGCATGAGCAGCAAGAACAAGAGAAAGAACCTTGCTTCGGGCTTCGCCGTGAACCTCCAGGGGCTCACTAACCGCCCGCTTCCCTCCGCAGACGTCCTCGCAAAAGCAGCCGCGCTCGCCGAGCCCGCCGCGCAGGTGGCGACTACCGAGCCCGAGAGGATCTTGTCGGTGGTAGAGCTTGCCCCTGAGCCAATCGCGGAGACAGCTGTCTCGGAAGAGCTTGCACCCGTGGAGGCTCTACCCGCGATTACGGAGGCCGAGGAGCCCACGGCCCCCGTGGTCACCCCGGAGCTTGAGGTGGTTGCCGAAGCTGTGCCCGAGGCGCCTGTCGTGAAGGCCCCCGCCGCAGCGGCAAAGAAACCCGCGCGAGCAAAGGAGGCCACGCCGAAGACGCTCGTCGGTACGGGCCCCATGCAGCGGCGCGCCCCCAGTGAGGATTACGCTCGGCTCG
>JBMTAX010001146.1:0-1045 GCA_049429145.1 Myxococcota bacterium | reverse complement strand
GTCGAGGCCGTTCGTCCCCAGGTCATTGTGAACGCCGGGGCCTACACTGCTGTCGATCGCGCCGAAGACGACCAGCCGAACGCTGCATCGCTGAACGCCCTGGCGCCCAAAAACCTCGCAGAGCTCGCGAAGGCGCACGGTGCTCTCCTGGTGCATTACTCCACCGACTACGTCTATGACGGCAGCGGTCAGGTTCCGCGGCGAGAAGACGCGCCCCCTGCCCCTCTCAGCGTCTATGGCCGTACGAAACTCGAGGGTGACCAGCACATCGCGGCGAGCGGCTGTGAGCACCTCATCTTCCGCACGTCATGGGTCTATGCGACGCGGGGGCACAACTTCATCAAGACCATGTTGCGCCTAGGTCAAGAGCGCGAGGTCCTGAGTGTCATCGACGACCAGTGGGGCGCCCCCACGAGCGCCGAGCTCATCGCCGATGTCACGGCCCAAGCCATCACCGCGACGCGCGGCAGCGACGTACCGAGCGGCGTCTACCACCTCGTGGCGAAAGGCGAGACGAGCTGGCACCAATACGCCAGCTATATTTTTTTCGTTGCCCGCGAGCTTCGACCCGACCTGCCCCTCCAGGTTCGCGACGTGAAGGCCATCCCTACCTCAGCCTACCCCACCCCTGCGGTGAGGCCGCTGAACTCGCGCCTCGACTGCAGCAAACTCGAGCGCACTTTCGAACTCACTCTCCCCGATTGGCGCCTCGGCGTCCGTCGCACCTTGACTGAACTCCTCTGCCCATGAGCCCCACCATGACGACGAGAAAAGGCATTCTTCTCGCGGGCGGCGCCGGTACCCGGCTTCACCCCGCCACGCTTGCCATGAGCAAGCAGCTCTTGCCTGTCTACGACAAGCCCATGGTCTATTACCCGCTGACGACGTTGATGCTCGCGGGCATGCGCGACATCTTGCTGATCAGCACGCCACAAGACACGCCACGCTTCGAGGCACTGCTTGGTGACGGCTCGCAGTGGGGCTGCAACATCAGCTACTGCGTGCAGCCGAGCCCCGACGGACTCGCGCAAGCTTTCCTCCTGGG
>JBMTAX010001145.1:0-1046 GCA_049429145.1 Myxococcota bacterium | reverse complement strand
GTGTTCGTCAGCAGTGCCCGCACCAGGGGCGGCTCCAGCGCCTCCACGGCCAGCATCACCATCAGCGGGTCGAAGTGCTCAAAGAAAGCGGGGAAGGCGTCAACGAGCGCCGGCCGCTCGTCGCGAACCAGAAAATACGCGCTCACCAGGTGGGGGATGCCCTCGGCCCCACCCGACTCGATCGCGCGCGACAGTGCCGCGTGCAGCTGAGTCATCATCTCGCCGGTGACCGGCCCGCTCAGCCCGAGCAGGCACTTCGCCACGGCGCCGGGTGAGTTCGCGCAGCGAATGGCGCTCAACTGGGCCGCTTCGTTCGTCTCGACCATGGGAAGGCGTCATACCAGCGCCCGGTGCGACGGGTCCGCCTCAACCCGGTAGCGACAGGGGCGCGTCGGCGTCGCCGAGGTCCCGCTGGGCGAGCTGCTTCGAAGCGTGGTTCCAGCGGCGCTATGGCGTACCTCCGCCTGCGCTGGCGCCCTGAGCTCGTTCCTGTTCCCATTGGCTCCAGCTTCCCTTGCTTCAGAGCCTCCGGGAAACCCGGGCCGATTCACCTCCCGCCCCCGACGGCACCGCCCCAACTCCTCCTCGAGGTGTAGCCACACCACCAGCGGGCACCGTCGCCTTGGCCGTCACTCCCCACGTGTGTCCTCCGCCTGGAAAGGGGCCTCCTCCGGGGGACTCCCGTCTCTGGCACGCCCCACTCCAACGCGGACTCGTGCAGGCCGCGGCCTACCCCCACTCCTCACCCCGGCCTCCGGTTTCCCAGTTTGAAGTTCCTCTTCTTGAGACCGAGGGGCGCCGCATGTACGTGCCCGGGCACCCCGACGCGGACGCGAACGGGTTCGTGACGATGCCCAACGTCAACCCGGTGCACGAGGTCGTCAACCTCATGTCGGCCAGCCGCGCCTACGAGGCGAACGCGACGGCCGTCGAGACCCTGAAGGGCATGGCGCAGCGTGCCCTGGACATCACGAGGTGAGTGCCATGCTCAAGCCCATCCCGGTCAACCCGGTCGAGTTCGGCCTCGAGGCCCCGGAGGTCGGCGC
>JBMTAX010001144.1:0-1051 GCA_049429145.1 Myxococcota bacterium | reverse complement strand
GCCCCATTCATGCGCGCGGTCGGCACCTCAGTGGGATCACCTTGAAGTTGAGGTCTCACCAGCAAAGCACCTGGACATTGTTCTGTGCCACGTGCCAGTTCCACGGAGGAGAAGAGAGTGGGTGAAGCAGTGACGCCAAAGCGGCCGGCATGCTCTACCCGAGCCTTTACCAGGCGCTCTCCAGCGGGAATGGGAGTGTCACCAATCTGCTCCCATCGATTGGAACCCACAGCAAGGTTCCAGACTTCCAGGGCAAGATCTTGCTCGCGAGCCTGCGTGAAGAGTTCGCTGGAGATGGGGAGATAGACATCACCTGCGACCTCGACCGGTGCACCACCACCACCCACTTCAAAGAGTCTCATCCTTTGCTCAGGCACCGAGACACCCATGGGCCATGATGAGGCTGTAGGATCAGAGACGTTCCACATTTTCGGAACCAGTTGCGTATCGGTACCGTCTGCCCCTGGGACTCGATAGAGGATGATGTCGCTAGGTGCTGCGGAGGACGTCACCCAATAGGAGATATCGAGCGGATTTTTCTGGGTCGTCCATTGCGTTGGCTCGCTCTGAAGCACTGAAATCGTGAAAAAGTCTTCGATAAGAAGCTCATCCTGCTCTTGCTGCACGTGCAGGAGAAACGTTCGGCCCTGGTGTTCATCCCCTGGCTCCCAAGCGAACTTTCCGTCGTTGGAAAGATGGGCGCCGGGAGGTCCCTCAACCAGGATGAAGGTCCTCGGCGTCTCCCCAAGCCTTTGAAAGTCATGCCGGTAGAGCTGACCAGGAAAAGCGTAGCGGGAGGGGAAACTTACCGCCGGCCGGTGTACGCGCTCTGCCGCAGGCAGGAGGTCGTCCGTGGGCTCTGCGTGGTCTTCATCTGACGTTTCGACTCGCTGAACTGTGGGAGCGGCTGGGCAGCCCGACAGCCACACCAAGTTCGATAATCCGAAAAGGAATGGGAAACATACCAATCGCAATCGTCGCTTTCGAGGCACGGTTCCCATCTCGTTAACCTCTCGGTTGCACCATCAAGCCGAAGTTGAATGCATCGCAT
>JBMTAX010001143.1:0-1051 GCA_049429145.1 Myxococcota bacterium | reverse complement strand
GATATCCGTCCCCGGTCACCTCAAACCGCTGCATTCGACCTTCTCAGAGACGACGCTGTACCCCGGCTCGCCGGGGTTCATGTCGTGGTGCATTTGGCATCCCGCGTCGACCCGCCCCATCCCCTGCGTCGACACCAGATGCGTCGTTTGCACGAGGAGGGGACCCTGCGCCTTATCGAGGCATCGAAGCGCGCTGGCGTGCGGCGTTTTGTTTTGGTCTCGTCTGCCGTCGTCTACGGAGCGAGGCCTGACAACCCGGTGCCTCTCCGAGAGAGTGATGCCGTGCGACCCCTCGCGCATTTTCCTTACGCCGTCGACAAGGCCAAGCAGGAGGAGATCGTTCGCGAGCATGAGGCCTCCCTCGAGATTGTCATCGCTCGACCTGCCATCGTGTACGGCCCCGGGGCAAGGAACCACCTGACGGAGTTTCTGCGCCGCGCTCCGGGCATTCTGCCGGCCCTCGAGGGGAAGCGGCCGCCCCTTCAGTTTGTCCACGTCGAGGACGTCGCTATGGCGCTGCGCGCGCTCGCGCTCTCCTCGTGCACGGGGGCATACAACGTCGCCGGGAAGGGCGTGATCGGGCTAGACGACGTGGCACGCCTCGCGGGGTTGCGCATCGTCGATGTACCGCGCAAAGCCATCTCCCCGCTGCTTACCCTTGGGCAGTGGTGGTTGCCGGGGCACCTGAGGGCACCTCCCTACCTGCTCGACCATCTGATGTACCCTTTCGTCATGTCGAGCGAGCGGCTCGAGACCGACCTCGGTGTCGTCTCTCAGCGAGACCCTGAGGAGACGGTGCAGGAGATGTTGCGGGGCCGTCGTACAGGGGGCACGTAGGCAATCTTCCGGGCGCGTCCTCCCTCCGTGGGGGCAACCCCCAGGCGGTAATGTCGACACCATCGGTTGCCTTCACACCTTGAGGCTTCTCTGGAGCCGTAGGTAACCGCCGACGACACAACCCCCCATGAGGATTAGGAGATTGGCGAACTGAAAACCCACGGGTTCGCCACCGACACGCACAGCCATCGAGAACACCCCAATGAGGCCCGCG
>JBMTAX010001142.1:0-1055 GCA_049429145.1 Myxococcota bacterium | reverse complement strand
CGACAGCCAAGCCGTGCAGTCGGGCGACGAGGACCAGCTCTTTGACATCGCCGTCGCCACCGGCATGGCTGACGACAGCGGCATGGTCTACTTTGACGAGGCCCATCGTCTGCCCGCCATCAGCGGCTACACGATTGTGGTCTTCCCCTATGACCGCAACCCCGAGGCCGCCGACGGCTACGAGTACGACACCGTGGTGGAGGGCGGCTATGACCTCTCGCCCTACTCCCCGCTGTGGGCGGGTTTCGCGGGTGGCACCAACGATGGGTATGCCTTGCAGACCATCTTGGTGAACCTTACAGACGGCGCCACCACCAACCGCGCTCCCGAGATCGCGTTCTCGCAGCCCCGCGATGGCGGCAAGCTCGCCCCCGACGGCATCATCCGGGTGCAGTTCAGCCGCCCGATCGATACCTCGACCCTGAAGTACACCCTCGAGGGATGCGAGAACGCAAACTGCGGAGGCGCCAGCTACCCGCTCCTCACCGAGGAGCTCAGCCGCGGCGCCCTGCAGCTCTCCCTTCGCTCCATCGACGCGCTCTCGCGACTGTTCGGCAGCGTGCGCCTCACCATCGATGGCGCCACCATGACCTACGACGGTGTTTCGCTCACTGACACGGTGACCTTCGAGCTCCAAAGCGAGGGGCTCCCAGGGTTCGTCGAAGTGCCGAAGCCCGCTCTCGACCTGCCCATGGCAGATGGGTCCACCTCTCAGACCTACGCGTCTGCCGTGGACTTCGGCGCGGTCTACGTCTTCGACTCAGCCGTGCGCGATCACGAGTCTTACGTGGGGCAGCTCTACTCTCTCGTCAATGGAACCTCTGACCCCTCCGGCACCTATCCGGATGAGGACACCGGCCTCGACCTCCGCTGGAGCCCCGTGGCCGACGCCGATGGATACAAAGTCTTCGCCCGGAACAGCGGCCCCGCCTCCACCTGGACCCAGGTGGGCGAGGTGGGCCCCGAAGACCACCTGCTCGGCGACGGGAAGATTCATAAGGCAGTGAACCTGCCTTCGTGGCTGTTCAATTACTATACCGGCACCTTGGGTTTTG
>JBMTAX010001141.1:0-1062 GCA_049429145.1 Myxococcota bacterium | reverse complement strand
CAAAGACCAGTTCGAAGACTCAGATGGCTGCCCCGAGCCTGACAACGACCGCGACGGCATCCTCGACGTGAACGACCAGTGCCCGAACGAGCCGGAAGACATCGACCAGTTCGAGGACGAGAACGGCTGCCCCGATCCTGACAACGACCAAGATGGCATCCTCGATGTGAACGACCGGTGTCCGAATGAGCCCGAGACCCAGAATGGGTTCAAGGACGAAGATGGTTGCCCCGACGAGGCGCCGAAGCTCGTGAAGGTGACTACGGAGAAGCTCGAGATTTTGGAGAAGGTGTACTTCGACACCGCGAAGGCCACCCTGCAGCCGCGCAGCTTCCCGCTGCTCGACGACGTCGCGCGCATCCTCGAGAGCCGGCCTGACATCAAGACGCTCACCGTCGAGGGTCACACCGACTCGCAAGGCAACGACGCCTCGAACCTGAAGCTCTCGCAGGCGCGTGCCGAGTCGGTATGCGACTACCTCGAGAGCAAGGGGATCGCTCGTGAGCGCCTCGTGCCGCAGGGCTATGGCGAGTCACAGCCCGTCGACACGAACGACACCGCTGCGGGTCGCGAGAACAACCGCCGCGTGGAGTTCAAGATCACGAGCGAGGTGAAGGGTGTGAAGACCGCCGACTGACCTGAGCTGTCGGACCTTCGCAGAGAGAGCGCCCGGCCTTTGTGTCGGGCGTTCTTTTTTGGCGCGCCCGGTCATCGTCAGAAACGGGCATGCGCCACTGCGTCATGCCATATTCCGCTCCAATGCCAACGTGCACGACGATGCACGACGGTGCGGAGGTGCTGTGATGGGTCAGTTCTCTCGTTGGTTCGTCATGAGCTGCGCCAGCTTCGCGCTCTTGGGATGTGCCCCAGAGGGCCCCTTCGACTGCGGGGCAAAGTGCGTCGAGCTAGAGACCGACATCCGCGCCCAAGTGACGAACCCCGGGGATGACCCCTGCGGTCGCGAGGCCATCGTGACAGCGGGTGACGATTGCGAAGAGTGCCAGGCTGCCTTCGAGAATGAGTTCGGCCTCGTCCCCGACCCGAGCCTGTGTGCACTGTAGC
>JBMTAX010001140.1:0-1063 GCA_049429145.1 Myxococcota bacterium | reverse complement strand
CCCCAGAGATTTGGGCGATAATCGATGTCGAGTGCGGTGCGGGCGCCGGACTCGTAGTTCAGGCCGCTGCGGGTGCACGAGCCGCGAGGCCCATGACCAGAAGACGGCGGGATGGGCTGGAGCGGGTCAGGACGGCGCCGACCCGTCATGGCAGTTCTCCTCCACGCGGCGCGGCAGCGGGCACGAGGCCATCGCCCGCATCCCCGCCTGTCAGGCCATCGAGCCGGGCGCTCACCTCTTCGAGGCGCAGGAGTTTTTGTGCGAGGAGCGGTGGAGAGGTTTCGGATGCCACGGCGAGTTCGGCAGCAAGCCGACGACGAGTACTGTAAAGCGTCTGCACCTCTCGCAGGAGACGCCGGCGAGCGTCGATCAGCATCGGCAGTTGGCGCGCGGCCAAGACCTCCGCGCGGTTGAAGACGATGTCGTCGAGCGACCACGTGGCCAAGGCGAAGATCTGCCACGTGATGCCACGGGTAGGGCTGTCGACGACGAGCCCCTCCCGCGCGAGGTCGATCAGCTCCTCCGCGTCGGTCTCGTCGAAGGCGTCTTGCTGGTCGGTCACCACGACGAATTCGTCGACGTCAGGCCGACCACGCACGTAACGCAAACTCAGCTGCAGCTCAGGCAACAAAGGGGCGAGGCGCGCGCGGGAGATGCTCGTCTCCATCGAAGGGCCAACGAGCTGCGCGTAGGTGAGGGCCGCGGCGGCGACCTCCTGCAGGGAGAGTTCCCTCTGCCAGCGACGACGCAAAGCCGTGTGTACATCGGGGGATACCTCGAGGCGTCCCCCTCTCCCGAAGCGAAATACACCTCGCTCTGTCGCGACAAGCAATTCGTCGGGCTCAGCGGGGTTTCTGGCGATGGCATAGGGGAAACGTGCGGGAAGCAAGTCGCGCGGATCTGCGAGCGTAAGACCGGCGTCGTCGCTGTGAAGAACGCCGCGCTCGGCGACTCCCACAACGACACCGGCCGGCCGCACCGGGTCTATCGCCAGCGCGTAGACAGGGTCACCGCCAAGGGCTCGCCGACGCTCGAGCACCGGGCTGTCCCGCTCCCCGACGTA
>JBMTAX010001139.1:0-1072 GCA_049429145.1 Myxococcota bacterium | reverse complement strand
CCGAAGGATCCCCGGGTCCAGGCCCCCCACTGAGGCTGTCGGCCTCGGGCGACGACGGGGAAAGGCTCCCAACCACGACGATGGTCAGGGAGATTCACCCGATCCCCGAAGGCGCTGGCCGCGGTCTTTCCAAATGGCACGATGAGTCGACCGAGCTGTACCGCCCCCATCGGAAGATTGACCTTGCCATAGGCCTCGTAGACGTCGACGAAGCTGAGGAGTTCGCCTCCGTCGTCGTCGGCGTCCAGCCAAGCACGGGCGAGCCCATTGGCGTAGAAGCTCAGGTTCGGGGCGGGCAGGAGCCAAGTCTCGAGGTCGACGCCCGCGGTTCCCCGGACAATGCCATCGTCGGGCCCGACCGCCTGCAAGCGCAGATCGGCACGAGAGTCGATGCCGATGTGCCAGGCCTCCCAGAGGCGGCCGAGCGCCCCTGTGACAGGGGACTCCACGGCCGGAGCCATCGGGGACTCACTTTCCTCTTCGATGATGAGGAGTTCTTCGTCGTCATCCTCGAGCAGCACAAGCTCGTCTGGCGAAGACGTACCCTCATCAGCGAGGTCAGCAGCCCAAGCAGGAAAGCCCCCACATAGGGGGGCAAACAACAAACAAAGCAAGCCGGCTTCGGAACAGGGGCCCCAGGTCGGGCGTCTGGGCTTCATGGCCTGGAGCCTCGTGGTCCTCAGACGACGGTCTGCAGCATGCGCTTCTCACGCTTGCGGGCGCGGGCCTCGGCAGCGCGAGCCTTGAGCTTCGCCTTCACGGAAGGCTTCAGGTAATGCTCACGCTTGCGAACCTCCTTGAGGATGCCAGCTTGCTCGACTTTTCGCTTGAAGCGCTTGATGGCGCGCTCGACGGTCTCGCCGTCCCGTACGGTCACCTTGGTCAAGGGAAATTCCTCCTGGTTCCCGCGAGGCGGGATCGACTGGAGGCACCTATCGGGCGAGGCGAGCCGTGTCAACGGCGGGTGCGTTTGAGGGAAGGTCGCAGCCCGTGGTAGGGATGGTGGATGTTTGGTTGCAGGGTCAGCGGTGCGCTCCGACATTGGACTCTGGGTCTGTGTGTGGCGGTCGGG
>JBMTAX010001138.1:0-1072 GCA_049429145.1 Myxococcota bacterium | reverse complement strand
CACCGACGGGAGACGCGCGCGAGTCATGGTGCGCGACGAGGGGCCAGGGCTGCCGAGCGACTTCGACCTCCGCGCCTCAGAGAGCCTCGGGCTGCAGCTTGTCCGCACGCTGACCCGACAGCTCAATGGCGTCATCGAGGCGAAGAGCGACGGTGGCGCTGTCTTTGAGCTTTCTTTTCCGCTCTGACCGGTGCTCAGCGTGTCGACGACATGACGCGCCTCGCTCAGTTGCCCTCGTCCCAGGAGAAGTCCCCGCAGGTGCATGCAGACGCGGCGCCGCACAGCTCTTCTTCGCTGCGCGCCCGCGCAAAGATGCGCACGCTGTCGAGCTGCCCAACAAAGCCATCCCCGCTCGGACTGTTCGCGCCCACCATGAGGGGCTCGCCGGTCCCTGCTTGTAGCTGGCCTGTGACCTCGGTCTTGGCCGCGAGCGACCCGTCGACGTACAGAGAGAGCGCGGTACCATCGAAGACACAGGCGAGGTGTGTCCACCGGGCCAGAGGTACGACGGCGTCACCGTCGGCGACCGCACCCGCGCCAGAGCAGCGGGCTTCTTGGGTGCCTTGCGCCTCCCACAAAAATAGGCCGAAGACGCCATCGTGGTCGACGACGCCCCGGCGTCCGCCCGCTGGTGGCAAGAGCGTCGGATAGACCCACGCCTCAACGGAAAAGGCCGTGCCGAAACCCAAGGAAGAACTGAGGCTCACGGCCGTTTGTCCCAAGCCCGAAAGGGTGACCGTGCCATTCGACACAAACCCGTTGGTCAGCTCGCCATGGTTTCCGTAGGCGGAGCCATCTGTGACCTTCACGCTTACCAGCGCTTCGGGCTGCGTGAGATCGATGACGCTGGGGCCCGGGTCGAGAGCGAAGCAGAGCCGCAGGTCTTGGTCATTTGGGTCGCAGAGTTCCGTCTGCGGCGGGCCCCCCGAGCAGCAGGTGGGGAGGCCGGACACGTCACAGGAGGGACCCGCGTCGTCGGCATTGCCTGCGTCGTCGTTGGTGCCCGCGTCGTCGTTGGTGCCCGCGTCGTCGTTGGTGCCTGCGTCGTCGTTGGTGCCCGCGTCGTCGTTGG
>JBMTAX010001137.1:0-1075 GCA_049429145.1 Myxococcota bacterium | reverse complement strand
CGAGGATCTACAGGAGGATGAAGAGCTGAGGCTTACCCGTATGAGACGGGTACAAGGCAGCGCCATGCTGGAGACAGGCCTCGCTTTTCTGGCGCGCAAGGTCGATGTGGTGCGGGCGGGCCACCGGCTTTCGGCCCTCGCAGATACGCTGCTCGAGGAAGGTCTCGCCCTGGCTCGCGCAAAGGTCTGCCACCGTTTTGGCGAGCCGGTCGATGCGCGTTTCGGGATCTTCGCCCTGGGGCGGCTAGGAAGCCGGGAGCTTGGTTTCTTTGCCGACGTCGACATCGTATTCGTCTACGACGCTCATGGCCCCACCACGGGGCCTCGGGCAATCGACGCGGCAGATTGGGCTGCCCGGGTCGCACAGCAGACCATCTGGTCACTGAGCGCACCTTTGCCAGAGGGTCGGTGCTACGAAGTCGACGCTCGCCTTCGCCCAAGCGGCAACCAAGGACCCCTCGTGACGGGTTTGGAGTCGTTTTTCTCTTATCATCGAACGCGCGCTGAGATCTGGGAGCGCCAAGCGCTCTTGCGCATGCGGCCCATCGCAGGCGACTCCACCTTGCTGCATGCGGTGATGGACAACGCGCGAATCGCATCACAGTCGCCGACTCCGCCCCGCGTCGGGACCCATTTGCTCGACATGCGCGCACGGATGGTGCGCGAGAGAGCGAGCCATGCGGGAGCCCTGGATCTGAGGATGGGGGAGGGGGGGCTCAGCGACATTGAGTTCGCCGTGCAAGGCGCACAGCTCAAGTTTGCCCATACTCATCCATTCGTTCTCTCCCCCTCCACTAGGGTGGCCTTGCATCGAATCGCTCGAGCACAATTGATTCCTTCACGCCATGCAGTGGAGCTCGACCGTGCCTTTCTTCATTTGAGTACCATCCGCGAAGCATTGACACTGATGGACGACAAAAGAGGTGGTGTTTTGTCCTCGAATGACCATCGTCTCGAAGTGTTGCTTTCCATGTGGCCCGAGGTTCCAGCTCCGCTAGGACGGACTGTCGACGATCACAGGCATAGAAGTGCGCTGGGCTTGTTCGACGCGTTGGTCGAGCAGGCTGCGAGAGTC
>JBMTAX010001136.1:0-1079 GCA_049429145.1 Myxococcota bacterium | reverse complement strand
GGTACGGCATCCCCTCGAGCTCGTCGCACGCGCTCATCGGCGGCTATGCCGGGGCAGCGATGACCAAGGCGGGCTTCGCCGCCATCATCCCCGCAGGCTGGACGAAGACGCTCATCTTCATCGTCCTCTCCTCTGGTTTCGCCGGTCGGGGCGGCAGGGGTAAATCGAACACTCGTTCCCACGGTCGGGGTCGTCAGGAATTCTCGAGCAGGTACGCAGTCGCTCGCTCGATGATTTCATCGGCATCGGCGGCCCATGGCGGCACGCGAAACTGAACGCGGCTCGCGTCCTCGGTGGTCAGGAGCAAATCGCATGGCGGATCGTCCACGCATGTGATTTGCAAAAACCTGTCGATTCTTGTGCCGTCCTGCATCACCGCAAGGATGTCTTCTCTGGTTGCCATCGCACTCCTCCTCATTTCTTTAGGGTTTCTGGTTTCCACGTTCCGGGGGCCACGTCGGCCCATCCGTCGCCCCCGTCAGCTTTTCGCCGGCCGGGGGAACCAGGGCGGGTCGATCACTCGGCGTTGCCCTCCGCAGCCCACTCTGCCTCCTGCTTCTCGACTTTCGCCGCAAACTCCCCCAGAGCAGCATCGGCGGCCGTGATGGCATCCTCGACCGCTGCCGCCTCGCTCTGCGTCAGCGTGTCCATCGTCGCGCAGCCATACCAACTCTCCGACCAGGCGGCACCGTTCCACCCATGATGCGTGGCCCGCTGGCCTCGGCCCGCAGATACCTCCACCCGCGCTGCTCGCGGGTCACGTTCCAGCGCATCCCGCAGAGCGTCGGCCCAGGCCACGAGCGCGTCGCCTTTGTCGCAATCGTCGAGTTCATACCAGTTGAGCATCGATTCCGCAGTCTCGGTGCTGCAGGGCAACTCGATGACGGCCTGGTCGGTGGCATTTTGATTCTCGTTGATGGTCATCTTCTCTCTCCTCTTGGGTTCCCCCGCTCGGGGGTTGGTTGTGATATCGTCTCATCGTTTCGCCGCTCCGGCAACGCGCCAGGGCGGGGGTCATTCATCGAACTGGTAGTAGACCGGCAGGTGACGGCCTACAGTGTCCTCGGGCACGCCGGCGG
>JBMTAX010001135.1:0-1081 GCA_049429145.1 Myxococcota bacterium | reverse complement strand
GGGGGGGGGGGGGCGCGGCCCCCCCCCCCGGCGCGAGAAGCATTGAAAGTGAACATCATCGAACAGACCGACGACGAGATTCGCACCATTGCCGATACCTACTGGCGCGACCTCATCAAGTGCTCCAACGAGGGCCGCTACGGGGATTTCGTCAAGAACTTCTCGACGTCGTTCGCCCTTGCCATGAACCAAGTGGTGGTAAGCCACCAGTTCGCCAATAGTGAGCTGGCCCGCAACCTGTCGGAAACTTTCGACAACCTTGGCCTCATCCGTCGCGGAGAGCACGTGACCGTTCTGTATCGGCAGCGCAGCACCAAGAAGGAAGGCGAGTGGGTGGGCCGCCTCGTCCTCGGGTACGAGGACGGCAAGGCCAAGATCTTCGGCGCCTCGATCTTCTGACGACAGCCCTCCAATGACCGACACCATCCAGGAAGGCAAGTTCGTCGAGTTGACCTACAGGGTCAACGACAGGCGCACTGGTCACGTCCTCACTCAGGTGGAGTTTCCGCTGGGCTACGTGCATGGCTATAACGAAATCCTGGCGCCTTCGGTGCATATGCAGCTCGAAGGCCGCAAGGCCGGCGAGAAGATAGAGGTGCCTATCGACGGCAGCCAGATTTTCGGGCCGAGGGACGAGTCTCTCGTCTTCACGGACTCGATCGAAAACGTGCCGGAGGAATACCGCCAGGTCGGAACATCGATCCTGATGGAAAACGACCGCGGCCAGACTCGAAGCTTTCTTGTCACACAGGTCGACGATGAGAAGCTCACCGTCGATGGCAACAACCCGCTGTGCGGCCGAGAGGTCGTGTTCACCCTCGAGATCCTGACGGTGCGCGACGCAACTGACGATGAAATCAAGACTGGCGGGGCACCCGGCGCGCAGGCGGATGTCGACCCGTCGCTTCTGAAACCCATTCCGAACTAACTCGAGGAGGAGACCAACCCATGGCCGACGTAAAGCCCAACGCCCCGGTTCCCGAAGGGCAGTCCCGTTTCCTGAAAACCCGCCAGAAGCAGCCGAACGAAAAAGGCTTCGTCGGTTACGAAACCGTCTGGGAGCCCTTCCAGAAGGAAGCGC
>JBMTAX010001134.1:0-1082 GCA_049429145.1 Myxococcota bacterium | reverse complement strand
CCTTGGAGTCATGGGGTTACCCATCACTACCGCTGTCTCCGAAAGGCTCCAAAAAATCGACCGAATCATCCACCAAATGTGCCTGCCAGCGTCCCGTATACGGTCTTCGAAGCACATCTGCTGGTACTGACCTCGATGGAGCTGCAACTACCCTCACAGGAAACTGAGGGCTGTCTGCACGAGCAACGTGTGGAGCTGCTTGGTGTCTACCCCCCCAGGGAGGCCCACTTGGACGTGCAGATAGCCTGCCTCTGTCGACCACCATGGAGTCACACGCCGCATAAGGCCCAAGAAGGCGCGGTTCTGGTCGAAACCCTGCAGACCGGGTGGTCCGAGCACATCGACGAAGAACTCGTCAAAGACTACGCCAGCCCACTTTCCCTCGTCGACGGGAAGAGTCCATGTTGCACGCAGCAGGAACCGCGCGCGCAGCACAGGTGTCGCGAGGGTCTCGAGGGCGCGCTGCTCGAATCGACCTCGTGCAACGAAGCCCCACGCACCCAAACGAGGTGACCACATCACCTGCTGCCACAAGCGGGTCTCAGTTGGTCTCCACCGATCTTCAATCCACGTGGGGATCGCTGCTGCGCCTGCCCATATTGAAAGACCTGGAAGTGCCTCCAGGCCTAAGGCCCCGCGAAACAGCACCTTATCTGCGCCGGGAGGATCGAAGGTGAAACGAGGCTGCATTTCGAGGTAATAAAGCGCGGGAGATGCATTCGCCGGATTCGATGCATCACTGATCCTTCCTTGAAGGAAGACATTGTTCCAATGCTGCGCTTCGTGCACGTCTGCCATGGCAGGTGCAGCGGTACACAATGCTACGCAAAGGGTGCTCGACATCCACCATGGCGAAATCGGCATAAGCAACTCCTGCCAGAGAATAGAGCCTACTCCATTCTCGCGAATGGAGGTGTCTTCTTGTGCATTGCCATCGCATCGGCAGGGGTTTTCATGAAAACTGATGAAGTTCCTGGCCCCGGTCCCCCTGTGTCAGGAAAGTTGTCGCCTCGATAGGGTCCTAAAACCGGGGGCGAGGGTGAGGTGGCACAGTGGCCAGGTACGGGGATGGATTCAAAAAG
>JBMTAX010001133.1:0-1086 GCA_049429145.1 Myxococcota bacterium | reverse complement strand
TCGTCGAGGTATGAGGCAAGGGGAGCGGCGTCAACCCGTTGCCGCACTCGCCACACGAACGGTGAGCGAGGTAAGCACACCGATCCCGCTCATCCTTTGAAGCGGAGTCCCCACACCTTCTGCACCGCCTCGATGACGATGCGTGAGTTCATCTTCGACGTGCCTGCCGTGCGCTCGTAGAAGATGATGGGGATTTCCTTGACCCGGAAGCCTTGCTGCAATGCGCGATAGGTGAGCTCGATCTGGAACGAATAGCCGGTGCTTTCGATGGCTTGAAGGTCGACCGCCTCGAGCACCTCGCGGCGAAAGCACTTGAAGCCGCCCGTGAGGTCTTTCACGTCCACACCCAGGATCTGACGCGCGTAGAGAGACCCGCCGCGGCTGATCACCTGGCGCAACAGACCCCAGTTCTCCGTACCGCCTCCCTCCGTCCAGCGGCTGCCGAGCACAAGGTCGTAGTGCTCGATGGCCCGGAGGAACTCGGGGATGTAGCGAGGCTGATGTGAAAAGTCCGCGTCCATCTCGAAGATGTACTTGTAGTGCCGTGCGAGGGCCCACTCGAATGCCGCGAGATACGCGCGGCCAAGCCCCTGCTTGCCCGCCCGATGCAGCACCTTCACGCGCGGCTCTCTCTCGGCGATCCCATCAGCCACAGCGCCGGTACCATCCGGGCTGTTGTCGTCTACGATCAGGATGTCGACGGGAGCCACGCGCAAGAGTTCTTCGACGATCGAAGGCAGGTTCTCTCGCTCGTTGTAAGTCGGAAGACACACGAGTGAGCTGCAGCGACTTTCCATACTCGCAGCCGTTCCCGGGTTCTTCGTCATTTCGGTTTCCACACCGTCCGCCATGGTCTCTCCCCTAGGGCCGAATTCGCTCCTACCAGGGTGAAATAAAATCGACACTCTGCGATCTGCACACGCGGTTCGTTCCGCCGAAGGGTCTTCTGCCAGACCCTCCCCCCGTCGAGCAAAGCCCTTCCGGGGCCCCCCACCCAAGAACGCACGCAGCACCTTCGAGTGACGCCGTCCAACAGCGCGAGGAAGGTGCGCGGGCCGATGCCTTCATTGAGGCCGGTCGCGAATC
>JBMTAX010001132.1:0-1088 GCA_049429145.1 Myxococcota bacterium | reverse complement strand
CACCAGCAGATTGAATACCCTGCGCATCCGCCTTAGGAGCGAACAGGGAAAAGGAGACAGCGAGAAACGCTGCGGCAAGGGGAGAGGATGCGATTCGCCTGTGCATGCCTCTGAATAGATAGCGCAACTCGCGGGCTGGATGCACCCTTCTGGCTCACCTCGCCGAGGCCCGCACAGACGACCACTCCCTGCGCACCAGGAAGGTGCGGTGGCGGGGACACGCGTACCAGCCGACGCCAGGCACAGCCCTCACGAAGGCCGCTCCAGGGGACGGCGGGGCGTGTCTTGGCGTGTTCGCGAAGAGTGAGGGGCGAGTCGGCGTCTCAGCCCGAGTGCATGGGAGAGGGAGACGCAGACGCGACGCTCAACCGCTCTTCTTGAAGAGGAAAGGATAGGTGACGATGACGATGCCGCCGCCCTTCGGCTTCGGGAAGTTCCATCCATTGATGCGAGCGGCCAAGCAAGACTCCACCGCCTTGTTCTTCATCGTTGTCTCGACGACCTGTGCTTGACGCACCGAACCGCTGCCAGTGATGACCCACTTCATCACGATTTTGCCGTTCAAACCGGGGGTGCGCGTCATCTCCCGCTCGTAGCAATATTTGATCTGCGCTTGGTTCTCCCTGACCACACGCCGAATGATCTCTTTGTCGAGGGACCCGAACACGACCGGCGTCCCAATGCTGACCGAAGGCTCGCGGTCGCCCTTGCCCCCAAGACCTCCTTCGCCTGAGCCGTAGGACGCGTCGCCTGAGCCGCGGCCACGGGTGCCCACGCCGCCGATGCCCATCGTTGCCACACCGGTGCCCCCGCCGCCGGGACCACTCCCGCGACGCCCGAGGCCTCCGACGCCGTAGCTCTCCCCTGCTTTGGCACCCGAGATCCCGCCGAGGAGGTTCTGCAGTTCGCCCCCCGACACGTCCGCCCCGAAGAGCGCGGCGATGCCCTGGTTGCCCGAGTCTCCAAAGAGCTGCTTCAGCTTGCTCGCAACGATTTGCTCGTCGGTAGGCTTCTCCTTCGCTTTGAAGGACGCCTGCGCCTCTTTCTTGTTTTTTGACTCTTTATTGCCCGCCTGCCCCTTCGCCTCT
>JBMTAX010001131.1:0-1088 GCA_049429145.1 Myxococcota bacterium | reverse complement strand
TGAAACTGCCGCACGTCCACTGGCACGTCGAGGGAGAGGTCGACGCGGAAGTACGGGTAGCCTTCCTTGTCGATGCACTCCGTAGCGGACCCGTAGCGACGGAACCCGTGTGGAGTGGGCTGTAGAAGGGAGTGACTCGCCCTGTGCGCGTGCACATCACCCACGGGCTCGAGGACCTCCTTCTGGTCCCGCGTGAGGTGGGCCCAGAAGGCGCGACATCCGTAAGGGACGGCCCGGGTCAACGAGAGGACGAAGAACTCATCCCCGGACGACGACAACACGCTCCGTGCCGTGCCGAGAGAGACGAACCGACCTTTGTACAGAGCCGAAAGAGTGTGCGTCGTCCACATGGCGAAGTCCTTTGGTGCGGAGGAGGGTCCGTCCCTCTCTCTCGAAGAACGCGAGAGAGGGGCGGCACCGACAGGGAGCAACGCGCAAGACCGCCTGCACCTCGGAGACAGAACCCGTGACAGGCGAGGCTCGCCTCGAGCAAAGCGGCCTGGCGCGGGGGGTGACGACGAGGAAAGGCGGGCCGCGGTGCGACCGAACCTCACCAAAGAGAGGCTCCCCGTGACACGCACAAAGCCGACGCTCTCAAACGCGTCTCTCGTCTCGCGCCACACGACGAGCCCCCCCGTCGTCAACGCTGCGTTCACGCCACGACAGGAAGGCCGGGACGGTATGTCGCCTCCGCGACTCTCTTCGCGGGACCATGGGCGAAGAAGCCCACGACGTAATCGCGGTCAATGCGAGCACACAGCGGCCCCTTCCCTTTCCCGCAGGTCCTGCAGGTGATGCGAGAGCCCTTCATGGACGCCGGACAGAAGACGATGGGGCGGCCCTTCGGGGTCTTCCTCGGTGCCAAGGGCTTCTCGCACGGCAGCAGCGTCACCACGGGGCCAATGCCGAGGTCCATGAGCTCGTCCGCATGAGCGGGACCGTGGGCGCTCATGTTGATGGCAAATCCGCGTCGGTTGGCCTCGGCGATGGCCGCAGCGTTGTCGCCGTAGGAGGGCTGTTTGTGGGTGAAGGTCCATCCGACGACGTGCGCGCTGCGTACAGCGTCAGCCACAGCGAGGAGAGACTTC
>JBMTAX010001130.1:0-1088 GCA_049429145.1 Myxococcota bacterium | reverse complement strand
GGTCCCAATGAGAACGCCAACGAGAATGCGGCCGCTGCCCTTGCCCGAGGAGGCGCTCTCGCCAACGTGAAGGGGCAGTCGCTGTCGGAAGACTGTCCTGCGGGCGGGGTCGACATCGAGCTAGGCGTCGACAAGAACGGTGATGGGGAGCTCTCTGCCGATGAGGTGAAGCGTGTCGTCACGGTGTGCAACGGCAACGGTGGTGCGGCGGCGCTCGTCGATGTGAAGGAAGAGGCCGCAGGCGCGGAGTGTTCTGCGGGTGGGCTCTTGATTCGGTCGGGCCTCGATGCCGACGGCGACGGCGCGCTCGATGACGATGAAGTGCTTCGGACGGAGCGTCTATGCAATGGCGCCGCGGGCGCTGATGGAGCCACGACGCTGGTGGTGCTGTCGGAGGTCGCTGCCGGAGAGACGTGTGCTGCTGGTGGCGTGAAGATGGTGACCGGTCTCGACGTGAATGGTGATGGCACCCTCTCTGAGGGTGAGGTCACGCAAGAGGCGGTGGTCTGTCACGGGCTGCCGGGTGCTGACGGGAGCGACGGCTATAACTCCCTTACCTCTATCGACACGCAGGTAGGCGCGGCATGTGATGCATATGGGCGCGGAGGGCAGCGTATCCGCTCTGGTGTGGATGACGGGTCAGGGGGTGGCGTCGCGCGTGACGGTGTATTGCAGGACGGTGAGGTCGACGCCACCATGCACGTCTGCAACGGCTCGGATGGTACTTCGCCCACGGTCACCGCTTTTGGTCCGGGTGAGGCCGGAACGAACTGCGAACTCACGGGCGGCATCAGGGTGCAAGTGGGTAGCGGTACGCCGAGCTACGTGTGTAACGGGGCAACGGGCGCGACGGGAGCGGATGGTGACAGCGCGGTGGTGACGCCCTTGGCTGTTGGCGACGAGAACTGCGCGATGGGCGGCGTGAGCGTGCAAGTGGGCACGGGTCCTGTGAGCTACGTGTGCAATGGCGCAACGGGCGCGACGGGAGCGGATGGCGACAGCGCGGTGGTGACGCCGTTGGCTGTTGGTGACGAGAACTGCGCGATGGGTGGTGTGAGCGTGCAAGTGGGGGACGGTACTCCGAGCTA
>JBMTAX010001129.1:0-1089 GCA_049429145.1 Myxococcota bacterium | reverse complement strand
AGCCGCGTCAGCGTCGGAACCAGCGAGGATCCGTTTGGTGCCGGGTACGCTGGTGGCAATGACGACATGCTCATAGTCTTCGTCGCGGCCCACTTCGCCCACAGCCTTCCCGTCGACGAAACGGAGACCCTCAACGCCGCGTCCGGTCTCGATCTCCACCCCGAGGCTACGCAGTCGGTCTTCCCAAGGCTCGATGAGCGCAGTGCCGTGGTCGGTCGTCGTGATCTCTCGATTCATGGCCGAGGCACGACTGAGGAAGTAGGTGTGCATGAACTGAATCATCTCGGCAGCGCTCACCTTGTCAGGGTCATTCAGGGTGACACTCGCTGCTGGCTGCAAAATGAGTTCGTAGAACTTTTTGCTGATGCCCTTCTGCTCAGCCCACTCACGGAACGTGATCTTGTCGTACTTGCGGTGAATCTCGTCGTGGTCGTAATACATGACCTCGGAGAGACCACGGAATTGTTCCAGCGCGTCGAGCAATGACAGGTTCGGGGACTGCAATACGAGATTGACGAGGTTGAGCGGATAGACCTGGGGCTTCGACGCTAGCTTTTCGGGTTTGTAGTCGCGGAATGCGAAATGCACGGCTTCATAGGGCTTGAAGTTGGCGTTAACGCCGAGGCGGTTTCGAATGTCTTTGCAGACGAAGTAGTTGTCGAACCACATGTGGAGCCCGTGTTCGACCTTGAAGCGACCTTCGGGGGTTTGTTCCTCCCTCTCGTGCAGTCGCCCGCCGAGGTAGGGTTCTTTCTCCACGAGACGAACCTTGTACCCGCGCTCGGCGAGTTCAAGCGAAGCCGAGAGCCCCGCAAGACCACCTCCCACGACGAGGACCCGGCGTTCCCCGGGGGTGCCGCGCCACTGGTCGGGCGGTAGGGTGGCGGGCGCCGCAGGGTTCTGCGCCTCGATGAGCTGCGGGATCTGCGGCCTCATGCCCTCGGGGAGGAAGGGGACGTTGGCCCATCCGCGCAAGAATCGGCGGAGCGCCATGGGAACCTCGGCGGGGAGCCCGTCCTGCGGCGGCACCGTCGAAGACGCGGCCACCGGCGCTGCCGTCGGGCGCACCTCAGACGAGGCAGGCGGCGT
>JBMTAX010001128.1:0-1090 GCA_049429145.1 Myxococcota bacterium | reverse complement strand
TGTCAACGGCACGGAGTGCACGGAGAAACGACCGATGGCGATCTCGCCTCGTCTCCGGAAAGTGCTGCGGGACCACGTGAGCGGGTATGCCGGATCGCCGCTGTCTGCCCACGGTGCCGATAGCGCGAAACCGTCTGGCACCCGAATCCTCGCCCTCACGCTCGCGGTCTCGTCGTAGCGGTGAGGTCGTAGCCAGATGTCGTGTGGCAACACCACGCTCGAGCCAATGCGATAACCAAGCTCTCGGTCGTGACGACGCAAGGCCGCGTCAACATCAAACCGATAGGTGACGCACGTGTCATCAGGGAGCGACGGCAAGACGAGCTGCCCGGTCTCCGTCATGGGAGGCCCCACAGATGGACCGTCATCGACGCGCACATCCGAGACGAAGGCCAACGCCGCCCCCACACCGGCAACCAGCACTTCTGCCGTAGGGCCCTCGAAACATAGCTCCACGTCGAGCTGCGCAAGGCGTTCCAGTACGGAGATATCGTAGCGCCACGCTCTGGGAGGAGGCCGCTGCCCGGAGCTTCCGCCGACAGGCGGAGCAACTCGGACGACGGCCTCAGGGAGAGCGTCATGGGAATGGTCGGGGACGTTCGGGGAGGACGCCCTTTTGGCCACACATCCACAAGCTGCGAATGCCAGCCAGACGACCAGGGCGGCGTCGCACGAACACCAGCGCGGCAGCGCCATAGATCGTTGCTTTCGTGACGCTGGTCTGCGCGAAGTGGACATACCTCAGGCTAGATGATGGCACCGCGTAGAGTCACCCCCGCGGTTCCACTACCCGACGGCGAGGTGCCCCTCAGGCAGACGATAGCCCCGTGACACAGGGCGCTCCGCCACGGCGAGAGCGAGAGTGAGGGGTCCAAGCCTACCAAGGTACATCAGCACGATGATGAGAGTCTGACCGACGGCGTTTAACTGTGACGTCACCCCGAGACTGAGCCCGACAGTCCCGAGGGCGCTTACCACCTCGAAGAGCAAAGCCTCGAATGGAAGTTTTGGTTGTGTGGTCGCGAGCAGAACAAGGAATAGTGCCACGGCGAGCGCTGCGACGAAGACGATGGCGATGCTCCGGTACACC
>JBMTAX010001127.1:0-1093 GCA_049429145.1 Myxococcota bacterium | reverse complement strand
TCCTTGACCATGTCGCAATTGTTGAAAGCGTGCGCATGACTCCTCGAAGCAAGGTGGATTCAATCGTTCGGAATATGGAGCGCAACCTCCCTCCAGACCTTCAGGAGCAGTTCATCGATAATGTGAGGAGAAGACACCCCGTGCTTCCGGGTGAGCTCGCAGGTCCCTATCTTGCCGCAGTTGACCTGGCGATGCACCTCGCTGGCCCCGACTGGGGGAGGTCCAGGTCGGAATCCCCCGGTCCCCATCAAACCCGACGGCACGCACGTCATCTCCGCTCCGTCGGCTGGAGCGAGGGGGACATTCTGTTCGGCGTGCAGACACTGCTTCACGAGAGTCCAAAAGGGGCACTCATACATCTAGGGATCGAACAAGCACTGCAAGGATTGCGATCTATCAGGCGTTTCCCAGCAAACTGGCACGAGCGGACCAAACTTGAACTCGATTCGGAGTCGGCGCGCCTTGCTTTCAGGGCCCTCTTCACTCTGGCGTGGTGCGCTCCGCACGGCGAGCCCCTTTCAGCTGTTCTTCGCGAGTGAGTGCCACACTGTGCCATTCCACTTCCGACGGATTGCGCATCGGCAGAGATCGACCCTGCACACGAGGAGCGTCCAACACAGCTTTCGCGCAAAGGGTCAGGGACGTCGCTGCGCGACGCCCCTGACCCCGGCCTCCGGCGTGGCCCCATAGGGGGGCCCACGCCTCCCGGCCGTCGCGAAAGCTAAACGTTGGCCGCGAGTGACGACGCGATCGCTAGATTTATGAGGTTGAGATGCGCATTGCTGCGATCATTTTGAAGGGCTTTGCCGCTGCGACTGCATTGAGCGCCGCGTTCGTCACATTCATCGGCATCTGGCCATCGAACGTTCAAGAAAGCGGCGGCGCGAGTTTCCTTATCGTCGCTCTTTCCGTGGTCGTCGGAGCCGGACTGACGATAGCGCTTGTTACGCTGTCCAAAAAGCTTCAACGAATTTCGCACGGATACTCGAGCACAGCGACGGGAGGAAGCTCGGAGATGAGCGCCACCCCAGTCACTCGTAACAACGAGGACTAGCCTGTCGAATGTCCTGGCAACGGCCAACACAGCACATTC
>JBMTAX010001126.1:0-1093 GCA_049429145.1 Myxococcota bacterium | reverse complement strand
ACAGAGGAGGAGCGAAGGCCGAAGGCCTTCTAAGCCGAGGCACTCCTCCCCATGACATGGCGAAAGAAAGTGGCGCGCCCTACACGACTCGAACGTGTGACCCTCGGCTTAGAAGGCCGATGCTCTATCCAGCTGAGCTAAGGGCGCATCGCGGAGAACCATTCCCTACCTGAGCGACGCTGACAAGACCGCAGCGTTCGCGCACAGGGTGCATGAGAAGGACCTGCCAGTGACGACCAGCACCTACCAGCAGGAGCACTGCCTGACCTATGCTGCCGCTCGGAGGTCAGATGAAGCTTTACTACCACCCCGGGTCGTCCCGTTCTCGCCGTGTGCTTGCCCTCGTCGCAGAGCTCAAGATCGAGTTGGAGAAGGAGGTCGTCGACCTCGCCGGCGGAGCGCAACGTAGCGAACCCTATTTGGCGGTGAACCCCAATGGCGTCGTCCCGGCCCTCGTCGATGGCGACTTCGCCCTGTGGGAGTCTGCGGCCATCTTGCAGTACCTGGCGAGCCTGCAGCCCACGTCTTTGTACCCAGAAGGGGCGAGGGCGCGCGCCGACATCACCCGCTGGCTGACGTGGACGGTCGGACATCTCGAGCAGGCGACCAATGTCTTCCTGTTCGAGAACGTCATCAAGGGCTTCTTTGGTCTTGGCGCAGCGTCGGAGGCAGAGCTTGCCCGGGGCACGGAACTCTTGCGAAAGCATGCCGGCGTTCTCGAGGCCCACCTCGCAGGCCGCCAGTGGCTCGTGGGTGACGGGGCGACCATCGCCGATTTCATGGTGGCGGGTTCGCTCTTTTGGAACGAGATGGGGAAGATGTCGCTCGCGCCTTACCCCGGGGTGCAGGGCTGGCTTGTGCGCGTTCTCGCGTTACCGGGTTGGCAGGCCACCGCGTAGTGGCGAACGGAAACCCGGCACAAGGGGAGCTCCGGATCGCGGTAAAGACCTCGCAGCCTGCGCTCACGCAGGAGGTGGTGCACGCGCTCGCGGCTTTGCGCGTGAGCGCATTCGCTTCCGAGGGGGCGAACGACGCCCCGGCCGCGGAGGTTTGGCTCGTCGAAGCGCCACCGGGGGAGGAGGTGTGGGGCGCT
>JBMTAX010001125.1:0-1094 GCA_049429145.1 Myxococcota bacterium | reverse complement strand
TCTTAGATGCCGCTGAGGTCGATGCTACGACCTATGTCTGCAACGGGGCCAATGGCATCTCCACCCTGGTATCAAGGGGTGTGGAGTTTCCCAGCGCGAATTGCCCCTATGGTGGAGCTCGATTCGATTACGGCCTAGATGACGGTCTCGCGTCTGACGGTGTCACCGCCGCAGGCATAGCGAACGACGGAGTACTGGATATCCAGGAAATCGATAGCAGCAGTTATGATTGCGAACCAGCACCCGAGGTTTCCTTCACCTCTACGGCACTTGTACACGCCCTCATCCCTGGCGATATCGTGACCGTGGCGGGTCGAGGGTTATTCTATACGACCGAGGCCCATGTGGTTCGCCTCAACGCGGATGAGAACCTAGATCAAACCTTCACGCCGGTACCAGTCAACCTCGAGCAGGTGACCGACACAGCGGTGCGCGTGATGCTCTCTGCAGCGCTCCCAGAGAACAGTATCGGCACAGCCTACGCGCTGAAGCTCAGCTGGCCGGGGTGGGATTCAAACCCAGTCGACGTCATCTCGCCCTCTTTCGATGCTATGGCGCCGGTTCTCCAGTTTGGTTCAATCAATGACCAGGTGGACGAGGATACGTTCACGGTCCACGGGCTGCAGTTCTCCGCGTCCCTCCTCCGTGAAGGGACCGTGTTCGCGCAAGACGACCCGACGACCCTGGATAAGGGTTCGGCCACGGAATACGTCAACATCGGCGTCGTCTCGAAAGGTGACGCCCTGCTGGTGCTGCAGCAGCCTCCAGAGCGGTTTGGGGCGCCGGGTCAAACCCTGTTCCTAGAGTTCGCTTATGACGACGTTCGCACGCCTGGAGATGATAATGATCGTGTGGTGGTGGGGGTGGGGACGTCGACGGGGATGACTCGTGACCCGTTGCCGATCTACGTAACTCCGATGCAGGCCCTGGAGAATGATGTCTCGTCTTCGATGACGGAAGCGGATGTGAGTTACGCCGGGAGCCTCCAATGGAACCTCGCTTGGGGAACGCCAACTACGTTTGTGGTCCTAGATGTGAACCAGCAGCCGAAGGCCCAAGGCACTTGGCAGTGCGTCGGAGATTGCACCGATGGC
>JBMTAX010001124.1:0-1094 GCA_049429145.1 Myxococcota bacterium | reverse complement strand
TACTGGGGCGCAGGATTCCAGCCCAGGCTCGAAGGGCATGGAGCTTGACCACCTACTTCTTCGTGGGGGCTGTGAGGCCAATGGCGACGAAGCGGGAAAACCACGGCTCGCGGATCTCTACCATCGACCCTACTCCGATGGTCAGCGTTCTGCCGGTTACACTGGTGTGCGGTGGAATCTGGGTGTAGCGGTTTCGCTCGAGTTGGGAGAGGTCCTCTGACAGCTCCTTGTTGTCGTACCTCCCTGTCAACATCCGCCGATAGACCTCGGTGGGCGGCATACCGAAGTTCTCGACTTGCCACGCGCGGAACATGGAATCATTCGCATTGGGGTTGAATGCGATCGTCTCGAAGTCACGAATCTTCTCTAGCGCCACTCTTCGTGTGGGGCGTTCATAGCAAGTCGACGAAGCGTCGGGGTTGTGCTCGACGATCTTATCTACGACGGACATCCCCTTCCTCGCAGCCCTCGGCCAGGGCCAGCAGGATCGCTTCGATCTGGCTCGCGGCGACGGCCTGATGAAACGGTTGATGGGGGTCATCGACGTAACCTCGCTGGAGTTCACTCCAGTCGATAGCGCCCTGTAGTGTGGGAGCGTTGCACGCAACCTGTAACCGCGCGAAGGCGGAGGTTACGGCGGTAGGGTCATCGGTTGCGATCACCGCAACAGGAAAGGTGAATACGCTGATGAGGTACAGTCCGGTGCAGGGAATGAACATAGAGCAGTTCAATCTGCCTTGTGTATGACCGCGCAGCGCCCCCCATTTGTGGGCATGGGTTCACCCACGACGCAGGGCGGCTCCGCCCTACTAGGGTGAGGCAAGATCGACAGTCATCGATTTGCGCGGCCGGCTCGTGGCGCCGGAGGGTCTGTTGCCAGACGCTCCCCCCGTCGAGCGACGCTCGTTGGGGTCTGCACCCAAGAACGCAGGCAGGGCGAAAATCCGCTGAAGCGGCGTCCCGGCTCAGCCTGCTCCCCCCTCCATTTTGCGTACGAATGGACGCCCGCGTTCGCACCTCTTTGGCGCCTGACAGACGACGCGGCCTTACGCCGGCGCAAGGGGTGAGGTGTATCCTTCGGCGGAGCGGAGAGA
>JBMTAX010001123.1:0-1103 GCA_049429145.1 Myxococcota bacterium | reverse complement strand
GTGAAGATGGGCATGACGTCGGCAGCGAAGCGGGGGGGATGACAGGTGAAGTCAGCGCCGCAGAGTTCGCCGGCGGCGCAGGTCCCGCATGACAGACTACCCCCGCATCCGTCGCTCGGGGCACCGCAGGTGTATCCCTCGGCGATGCACGTGGTGGGCTCGCACTGGCACTGCCCATCGACGCAGGTGGCGCCGCCTTCGCATGCGCAAGAGAGCGTCCCGCCGCAGGCGTCGTCGACGTCGCCGCACGCGCCGCCCAGCGCCGCGCAGGTGGTGGGCGTGCAACCGCAAACCTGAGGCACCCCTCCGCCCCCACAGGTCAGAGGCGAGGCACAACTGCCACACGATAGGGTACCTCCGCAGCCGTCATCGACGTCACCGCACTCCCAGCCCTCGGCGGTGCACGTCGTCGGTGTGCAGCTCTGCGCGCAGGTGCCCGCCACCGTGTTGCAGAGCAACGCTCCGGGGCACTCACCACAACTGCCGCCGCACCCGTCGTCGCCACACTGCTTGCTCCCGCACGCCGGGGTACACGGGCCACCGTCGTCGACCACGCCACTGTCATCGACCACGCCGCCGTCGTCGACCACGCCACCGTCATCGACCACGCCACTATCGCTTGGGAGCTGCCCTACGCCTGCGTCGAGGTTTTCCTCAGCAGTCGCTCCGCAAGCGGTTGCGCCCTCGCGTATCCACATCGCGATGAGCTCGATGTAGCTCTCGTCGAGGGGCGCCCCGAATGGCATCCGCGCTCCCTCCTCGGGCCCTTGGGTCCCGGCGACCTTGCGGTACAAGAGCGATGCTTCGGGATCGCCAGCGACGATATACGGCGTGACGCCGTCGGCAGCGAAGGTACCGGCGAGGACCCCGGCGCTGCCCCCCTCGAGGACCGGAGGTGTTCCCCCCGCGGCGTGACAGCTCGCGCAGAAAGGAGTGAAGACGTTGGTCTCGACCTCGCAGCCATCGGCATCCGCGCCGGTACTCGCGGCAGGTGCGGCAGCTCCTCCGAGGGGCTTGTCGTCACAACCGCCTAGGAGCTGCGTCACGAGGACCGAAGCGAACCACAGAGGAAGGCGAACTAACGGGAGAAAAGGCCGATGGGG
>JBMTAX010001122.1:0-1105 GCA_049429145.1 Myxococcota bacterium | reverse complement strand
GCCGCGAACAGCCGCCAGAAAAATCCCGGCGCCGACGAGGCCGCCGGCAACAGCGACGAGGCGGCCGACGCGTGCCGCAGAACGTGTCGCCTGCCGGCTTGCGGCGACGGCGTCATCGACGGCGGGGAAGAGTGCGACGACGGCGCAGACAACACCGCGAGCGGCGCCTGCACCCCGCTGTGCCGCACCCACCGCTGCGGCGACGGCTACGTCTACGCCGATGGCGAAGAGTGCGACGACGGCAACAAGGACGACGGCGACGGCTGCACCAACGATTGCAAGAGCGACGTGCCCCTCTCCTGCGGCGATGGCATTGCGCAGGCCGGCGAAGAGTGCGACCTCGGCGAGGAAAACAGCGACGACGCCTTGTCCGCCAAGGCCGGCGCGTGCAAGACCGACTGCACCGCCTGGAAGTGCCACACCGAGGACGAGTCGACGTTCGACATCGAGAAGAGCTCGTCGCTCGGCAGCGTCTACTCCTCCAAGGCGGTGCACAAGCCGGTTCCGGGCAGCTGCCCCACCGTCGGCACCGCCCCGATGTGCAAAGAGGGCGCCACCGACGCCGTGGTGCTCACCCGCGATGAGCCCGGCGAGTGGACTCTCAACAGCGTCGAGGTCCTCATCGCCGTACCCTCCGCAGATTGGGACAACTATCCCGACGACGCCGAGCTCTCCGTACTGGTCTGGAACGGCAGCGACCCGACAGCGACCAGGCCGGTCCGAGCCAGCCAGAAGCTCCAGCCCAAGAGCTATGCCAGCGAGGTGCCGATCGAGAACTACAACCTCGACCCCATGGACCCCGCCAATGAAGGAGACCTGTGCAGCGGCGACGCCAGCTGCCCGAGTGGGTTCATGTGCAGCGACCTCGGCCTCTGCCAGACGGCCTACCGTCTCGTCTGGTGGCGCTTCGACCTCAGCAAGCGCGACGTCACGCTCAACGAGACCTATGTCGTGGGTGTCGAGTGGCCCGACGATCGCGGCTACCCCCTCGTCGCCTCGTCCTCCAAGGACCAGTCCTGCAGCCGCAACTGGTCCGACATCAACAAGATCGGCGAGGACGGTCTCAAGCAGAACAAGAGCGACAAGAAGACATGCAACGTGCCCA
>JBMTAX010001121.1:0-1106 GCA_049429145.1 Myxococcota bacterium | reverse complement strand
CTGCAACCCGCGCCATCGACGCATCCGTGTGGAGCTTGGACTTCCTCGGGCTCGCAGTCACCACCGGTTTCGTCGGCGGGCTCGGCATCAACGTCGCCCACGAACTCATGCATCGCAAAGGACAACCGGAACGCGGGCTCGCCGAGGTGCTGATGACGGCGGTGACCTATCCGCACTTCTGTGTCGAGCACATTCTGGGTCATCATCGCTGGGTCGCTACGCCCCACGACCCTGCGTCTTCCCGTCGTGGCGAGGTGCTCTACGCCTTTTTGTTCCGCACCATCTTCGGCAGCTTGACCTCAGCCTGGCGTCTCGAGACAGCTCGGGTCGCCAAGTTGGGCCTCCGGCCCGGTTCCTGGAAAGACCGCCGCTTCCGTTACCCTTTCGTTCTGCTGGTCGTATACGTCGGTTTCTTCGTGGGGCTCGGGGCCAACGCCGCGCTGTTTTTCTTCGCGCAAAGCGTCGTCGCGGCGCTGCTCCTCGAGACGATCAACTATATCGAGCATTATGGGCTCTCTCGACGGGAAATCGAGCCGGGGCGCTACGAGCCCTGCAAGCCAGCACACTCGTGGAACTCCGCCCATCGCGTCACCAACTGTATTCTCTTTAACTTGCCCCGCCACGCCGACCATCACCACCTCGCGAGTCGCCCGTATTTCTCGCTGCGAGACATCGAGGACAGCCCACAGCTTCCAGCTGGGTACGCCACCATGGTGTTGTGCTCCCTCGTCCCTCCGCTCTTCCGCGCCGTGATGGATCCACGCGTCGACGAGTGGAACCGCAAGGTGAACCGTACCTATGAGGAATGCGGGAGGGTGAACCCGACTCCGGAGGAGGCGGTGCTCTCCTCTTGACCTCGAGCAGGCGAACCTGGTCCATGCAGCGTGGTGCTCGGCTACGCCTGACCTGTTTTTGCCTTGGGCTGTGGTCTCTATTTGCTGCGCCCGCCTGCGCGGACACTGAAGAGTTGCTCCTGCCGACGTGGGAGGTCGATGGCCAGCCGTTCACGTTTCCCGGACAGCTCGACGACCAGAGCGACACGCCCGGAAGGATGGTGTCGCTCCACCATCAAGTGACCCTCCCTGAGGCGCTGCGAGAACGGCCGC
>JBMTAX010001120.1:0-1108 GCA_049429145.1 Myxococcota bacterium | reverse complement strand
AGGTGTCGATAAGCGCTGGAGACTGGGTGTCCTGCAGCGAGCCTCGACCCTCTGTGCCCGAGAATGTCACGACACCATTGTAGTGATTATTAGGGTCGCCAATGGTGCCTGCAGGATCGAGTCGAAGCCACTGGTAGGTGTAGTGGGAAAGGAAAAGACGGCCCCCATTGTTGATGTAGTTCCTCATGCGGGAATAGTCGTCCTCTTCCCATTGTTGCTGTCGAAAGGTTTCCCCATTCAGGTCTGCATCGCACCCGAATAGCACGACGTCATAGTTGTTGAGTGTGTCTGCGGAACCATAAAGATTTCGTGCGAGCTGTTCACGGCATTCGCTGGGTTCGTCATTGCAGCTGGTTCCGTAGTTCGTGCAGCATGTCGAGCGGTTCGTATTCTCACAGCTATCCGTGGGTGTGGCGTCGTCAGTGTCATCGCAGGTGTCTCTCAGCTGCTGGTCTGCCCACGCGCCGTTCGAACGATAGAGGTGGATGCGGTCGGGATTACTGGGATTGCCGCTGATGAGTATGGGTCGGCCAAACACATCGTCGTCCACGCAAGCTTTTCGCAGAACGCACTCGAGGGCATCGACCCGCCCGGTGACAATGGCGAAGCGGGGGATATTCCCCTCCACACGATTCTTGGGCAGCCGGGTTTGCTCAGCCGTGAGGGTGTTCGCGCTGCAGTTGTCGAACGGGCCGACGGTCACGACACGACGCCATTTACCGGTCTTCACGACGAGCGGGAAGGTGACCCCGGCCGGGACGTGTTGCAATGTGAACGTTCCGTCGTTGGCCGAAACCGCACTGACGAGGGGCTCCCCGAGATCTTCGTCGACACAGCGGTCACAGCTCACCCCCTCGGGGATCGCAGGCAGGTCCGCGTTCGGTACATAGACAAACACCCCAGGCAGCGGGAGCGTCCCATTGGGCGCGTACACCGTGCCGGTCACCGTCGTTGCTCGCCCACCTGGACAATACACCTGCTGCTGGCACAGGTTGGTGCAGCCCGGACCTCCACCCGACGCACCACCGCCGGTGCCGCCGCCGCACTGAGACGGTACGCCGCCCCCCCCGCAGATGGCGGGTGCGTCACAGTTGCCACAGGTGTCGAT
>JBMTAX010001119.1:0-1108 GCA_049429145.1 Myxococcota bacterium | reverse complement strand
TGATTGCGCGTAACTGATACGGCAGGCACCTTCCCGTCTCGCCCCTAGCGACTTGTCCGAGGGACCTTGTCGAGCAGCGTGTCTGCCAAGGCCTCAGCAATGGGAAGACCAGGTGCGCGTGCAAGCCATAGCCACTCACCGCCTGCATTGAGTTCAAGGAAAACGTGTCGACCGTCTTTGGTAAGAACGATGTCGGCAGCTGCGTAGTTGAGGTGAAATGACTCCGTCAATCGCAGCAGGGCCTGTTCGATGTCGGCCGGCAAGACGTAAGGCTGCCATTCGTCGAGCAGCCCGACGCCATCCCGTCGCCAATCGACCGCCGTCTGTTGTCGCCTTTGGGAGTCGATGCTGGCGGCGAACGCTTGCCGCCCTACTACGGTCACGCGTAGCTCGAGTTCCTTGTCAAGCCACTCTTGGAAGATCATGGGTGCGAAGCGAAGCCCCTCGAGGTCGTCGAGTTCCCTGCGGTGTACGACATTCGTAAAGACCACATTCTCGACGCCCCCTCGATAGATGGCGAACGACGATTGCATTTTCGTGACCATGCGGCCTCCGACGTCGTCAAAGAAGGCGCGCACTGCGGCGGGGTCGTTAGAGAAGAGGGTCGCAGGCACCAATAGGCCGCACGCCGCAGCGCGTCGCAGCTGTAGCTCTTTATGATCGGCCTCGCGCACGGCGATGAGCGGATCGAGCTCGAAGCAACCGAGGGACGCGATAGTGCCGTAAAGGGTGCGACGAGACTCGTGCACGCATGCCTCTCGGGTGTCGCCGAGAGACGAGGGGAGCGAACCGCCGGCGAAGAAGCGGCGGTACCACGAGGCGCTGACCTCCCCGAGGTCGATGGTCTGTTCAGGTAGCGACAGGGTGCGTCGCGCGATGCCAGCGACGTAGGCCGTGGAAATGGAAAGCTGCTGAGGGTAGCGATCGGTGTCGAGCCGAATGGGCACCGCCCCTCGTTCCACCAACGCGCGCGCTACGAGGTCGACAGCGCCGTTATCGTCGCTGCGGGTCACCAAGAGAACGCTCATCACATCACCCCTGCACCGACGGGCTCAGGGCCTTGAGGGCAACTTCGCGGCGGCCTGTTCATCCACCACCGAGAACGCAC
>JBMTAX010001118.1:0-1110 GCA_049429145.1 Myxococcota bacterium | reverse complement strand
CGCCGCTCTTCTTGGTGCTCGGCGATAGATGCTTGCCGTCGAACCTGCTGCAGCGTGCGCCTCTGTGTGAGCGCGGGCCGGCGCCGGGCGCTCCTCGAGCGTGCCGTTCGCTCGTCCCCGATGCACTGCGGTCGACATCGTGTTGCGATCCGCCTCATTCCCGAGACGTGAGGCAACGCGGTGGCCCGTGCGCGATATCACGTACATGAAGAGGCCAAGGCCGCCCTACGCGACCGTGCCGTGCGCACTCGACGATGTCGCGTTTTGCTTCTCTAGGACATTTCGGTCGTCGTGTGCGACGCACCAGTGCCCACGTTTGACCCGAAATTCTTGATCATGTTACCAACTTCAAGTCTTCCAACCGACTCGCGGTCGGCTCTGGTACACGAGGACGAGGGAAAATGGCGACCAACAAAGCGAGCAGCGAGCAGCCTGAGAGCACGACGGATATCGAGCTGACGGGCGACGAGACCCTCGAGGAACTCGCCGAAAAAGGCATCGATCCGACGCTGAGCCCTGCCTACATGGCGCAGTATGAGTCGCAGTTCTCGAACCAAGACCTGCTCCAAATGGTAAATAGTGGTGCCGTCGAGACCGAATGGATCGAGGAGCGGCAGAGCCCCTTCAACGCCGACAACTTCAAGAAGTTTGTCCTCGGCGAGATGACCTGGGCCCAGCTCCAGGGCATGAGCATGGAGGAGGCCTACGCCTTCGCCGAGATCGCCTACAAGCTCTTCGAGCAAGGCAAATACGCCGCGGCGCAGACGATCTTCGAGGGCCTCGTCATCTCGAATCCCTACGACGGGTATTTCCACGCCATGCTCGGCGCCATCTATGCGCGCAAGGACATGCACGAGGAGGCCGCCGAGGAGTACTCCATCGCCATCGAACTCGACGCCGAAAACATTTCAGCCTACGTCAACCGCGCCGAGATTTTGTTGCAGCACGGCGAGTTCGAGATCGCGATGGAAGACCTCAAGGCCGCGATCAAACTCGACCCCAAGGGAGAAGACCCGTCGGGTCTACGGGCCCGCGCGCTCGCCGCGGCCACCGCTGCCCTCATCGAAGAGGTGCTCCAGCAGAAGGCAAAAGAGGGCGCCAAGCCAGGTT
>JBMTAX010001117.1:0-1111 GCA_049429145.1 Myxococcota bacterium | reverse complement strand
TCCTCATTCTTGTTGATGAGGATGTTCGAGAGCTTGAGGTCGCGGTGAATGATGGCTGCGTCGTGGGCGTGCGCGAGGGCGCTTGCGATTTGGCGGCCGATGGAGAGCACAACGTCAGGACCCGGCATCGCGTCGAAGAGCCAGGTCCGAAGGTCTGAACCTCGGAAAAACTCCATGACGATGTACGGATTGTTGTCGACCTCATCGACGACTTGGACGGCGATGATGCCGGGGTGGCGCAGACGTGCGAGCGTGCGTGCCTCGCGAATAAAGCGCGTGCGGTACTCCTGCTCGTCGACGCGGGAGAGCATCGAGTCTGAAAGGGCGATGATTTTGAGCGCACGGTCGACCTCGAGCTTGTGGTCGTGGGCGAGGTACACCGCGCCCATGCCGCCCTGGCCGAGCTTGCGCCTTATTTGGTACCCCCCGATGACTGCACCTGGCTGGAGATCGAGCATGGAAACCTCAGAACCGAATACCGGGGACGTCGACGACGCGTTCGCGTCCGCCGGCCTCCGCGATGGCTAGCGTGTACGAAGATGCGAGGGCCGCATCCTTCTCGATGGGGATGGCTGCGATGCCGCGCGTTCGTCCATTGAAGGGAAGCTCTTCGTCATCGAACCGGAAGAACGAGGACACCTCGCCGTTGTCTGCGGTCAGCGTTGCCTCTCCTAGGCGAAGCTCTTGACCGTCTGCGCGCTGCTCGACCTCGAAGGTGACGTAGAGAAAGCCACCGTTTCTACAGAGCTGCGTGAGCCGCACCACCATGTTGTCGTTGCGCTGCGGGGAGCCAGCGAAGTCTCTGCAGCGGGTGTGTGCGGTGAGCACCGCGAGCATCTTGTCGCGGCTGGCGCTCTCGACGCGGGCGAGGAAGGTGGCCTCTCGCTCTTTGTCTTGCTGCGCGAGGATGGATGACGCCATGTCTTTCGCAGGCAGCGTGAACTCCACCCGGGCGTCCGCGTCCTCGGGGAGGACGAGACGGATGAAGAGCGTGATGGCCATGCCCGACTTCAGCGTGACGTCGATGTTGGTGACGAAGGCGGATGGGGGCAGGTCCCTACCGGGAAGGCGCGTCGGCTTGATGTTGACCGTGTTCGTCGTGGGGCTCACG
>JBMTAX010001116.1:0-1113 GCA_049429145.1 Myxococcota bacterium | reverse complement strand
GAGAGATCAAGAGCAGCGCTTTGTCTGCCCTCGCGGCTCGCTCCTCCGGTCTGCTGACAACCGTGATGCACGGCGCCTTTGAGCGAAAGCGTGAGCTCGATCGGCAGGCGAGGCAGGCAGCCGCCGCGTCGAGGGCAGCGCAGTGGTCGATGTACCTCACCCTCTTTCTGGTGAAGAGTATCCGTGACCAGGCGGCGGAGGCGAGTCGTCGCGCGGACGAGGCGCGTCGGTTGGCTGGCTCGCACGTAGCTCGGTTCACCTTTGACGGTTCCTCGGCGAGTCTTGTCTCCCTGTGGGACACGGTGGTGACCACAGGGCTCGAGGTGATGCGCAGCCAGCGCATCTGGGACGTGACCAGTCAGTCCGGGGTCAACCAGCGTCGCGAGCGCAGCAGCGCGACGACGAGTGTCACGCGAACGCCAGTGCAGTGCGGTGAAGGCCGTCCGGGCTTCCTGGAAAGCGATCGACGCGTGCTGCGCTTCGGGAATGCGAACGGCCATCCGATGTATCTCTTTCCAACGTTTCTGCAGGTCGGTGATGATCCGGCGGGCTGTGTCCTCCTCGACCTCCGCGAGGTGGCCGTCAAGCTGGAGTTTTCCCGGTTCCAGGAGCGCGAAAAGGTGCCGAGTGATGCCAGTGTGGTTGGCCACACGTGGCTCTACTCCAACAAGGATGGTGGGCGCGACAAGCGCTTCAAGGACAATTACCAGATACCGGTGGTGCGGTACGCGGAAATCCTGTTCTCTTCCACGTCCGGCTTGGACGAATGTTATATGTTCAGCAATGCGGCGGCGGCGGAGCGCTTTGCGGCGGCACTGCAGGCGTTGTCGGAGCAGCTGAGGCGCATGGAGGATCGTGTATGCGAGGGGGCTGAGGAGCCGGCGAAGGGTGGGACGGCGACGCCTCCCTCAGCAACGTCCGCAACCACAGCGCCGTCGGTCGCGGTGCCGTCGGTGGAGTCGGCGCCTCAGGCCCCGCGAGGCGGCCCACCCCTCCCTGGCAAGGTTGGGTCCGGTGGCCCCCAGTCGCCGCCCCCAGGGGGCGGGCTCCCCCGACCTGGCGGGCGCCCGGCGCCGGGTGGCGCGCCGGGCCCGCCGCCCGCCCCGGCCTCGG
>JBMTAX010001115.1:0-1114 GCA_049429145.1 Myxococcota bacterium | reverse complement strand
GCTATACGCTCTATGACGTCGCCACGAGTAGCTTCACGCTGATTTCCGCAGGGGCGGGGGTGAACTACGTCGGCAACATCGACTACGGGCTCTCGCTCGCCGGTAACCAGGTGGTCTTCTGCTACTGGGGGCAAACGGGTGGGTCTGGGACGAGCAGCGCCTATGATGTCTACCTCTGGAGGGAAGGGACGTCGGAGAGGGTGACGAGCGACAACCTGCGCAACATCTACTGTCAGTCTGATGGCGAGCGCATTGCGTGGCAGTCGAGCGTGCTTGGGGGCACGGGGGATGGGTCGTTCGACCTCAAAACGGTGTCGCTCGACACCATGGTCTCCAGCACGGTGTCGACCACCGCTACGTCGTTCAAGCTGGTGGACGGTGTGCTTGCCTGGGTCGAGTCGTCGAGCACAGCGCGCGCGCTGAAGGCGTCGAGCCTCTCTGGTGGAGTCGTGGCCGTGTCCACACGGAGCACGGCGACATTGCACGCGGTGGGGGAAGGTGCTGTCGCCTTCACCGAGGACGGCAAGCTCTACACCTGGGATTCCACGACGGGGTTGAGGACGCTGCGGCTAGAGGCCGTCCCCAGCCAGGTGTGGCTCAGCGAAGGGAGTCTCGTATTCGTGCTAGGGACGAGCGTGTATCGGGTGGGGATTTGAGTGCCTGAAGGCCGTTCACTGCACAGCGCCAAGTGAGACGCTTAGTGCTCGCAGTGACCACACCGCTCAGCAGCTTTAACGGCTTTTGCTGCCGGCGGGCAGCACAAGCCGTCGGTCTGCGGCTGGGAGTGAGCGTAGGTCCTGGGGTACGGAACGCCGGGCCATGCGTAGTTGACATAAGACGTATTATCGGACTTCCAGAAGTATCGAAATGTTAGCGCGCTACGGCCTCGCGGGCCAGCCGGTGGCCGCGAGCCGCGAGCTCGGTGACGAACCGCGGTACACTCTCCTGCGTGGCCATACGGGGACCGCCATGACCGAGAGACACCACAGTTCGCCTCGAGATGCAGAAGACGCTGCGAGACTGCTTGAGAGCCTCCTAGACGGCTCCTGTTCGCCTTCCAGGCCAGATGTGGTCCGTGCGCTGAGGATGGCCGTCGAGGCCCTCCGTAAGCAGC
>JBMTAX010001114.1:0-1114 GCA_049429145.1 Myxococcota bacterium | reverse complement strand
AGCAAGACGCCTTCGGTGCATTGAAGACGCAGGTGTCGTGGACCTACTTCGCCGGAGGCACCGGCGTCATGACCGAGGCCCTGCAAGAGGGGGAACTCGACATCGCGCTGATGCTGACCGAAGGCTTCGTGAGCGCGTTCCACCGCGGGCTCGACGCGAAGATCGTCAAGGTCTACACGGCCACGCCGCTCACCTGGGGCATTTACAGTGGTCGCGCCGACACCCCCGTCGTCGATGGCCCCCACGATCGCCGTTATGCCATCTCGAAGCGTGGCTCGGGCTCTCACCTCATGGCGCGCATTCACGCCGCTCAGCTTGGCTTTCACCCCCGCGATGAGCAGTACGTCGAGGTGAGTAACCTTGCCAACGCCATGGAGAGCCTCAAGGCCGGGCGTACCCATTACTTCTATTGGGAAAAGTACACGACCTTGCCGCACGTCAAGCGCGGCCGCCTCAGTTTCCTCGGGACCTTTCACGCGCCCTGGTGTGGCTTTGTCACCGTAGCCAACCGGCGTTCCCTCGAGGAACGCGGCGACATCATCCGCACCGTGATGTCACTCATGAACGATCGCTGTAACGCTTTTCTGGCGAACCGCGAGAACATTTTTCGTGTCTCGAATCGCTTCGAGATTGCGACGGCGGCGGCTGAGGAATGGTTTGACTCTACCCGCTATCAGACCGACTTCACCATTCGCCGCTCCGAACTCGAGGCGGTGCACCAGGGCCTCGGACTTTCCGGCTCGGAAGGCTTCGACGCGATGCTCGACCTGCCGCACATGACGCTCGTTCCCTAGCCGGACTGGCAGCAGAGGAGATTGATGAAGGGGGAGCACTCTAGAGTCTCCGGATTGCCCGTCTCACAAGCGTCTTCAGGCCCGAGGCATCTCGGATGACTTGGGTGCAATTGCGCAACTCTGTCCCTGGTTGGTCTCCCTGCTCATTCGCGTCTCCGTTACCGTGTCTTTAGTCTGGGCCACCACCACGACCGTCTCCCCACCCTTATTGATCGCCCCTCAGGGTGTCGCCCTCGAGGGCACGGGCTTCGTGCTTGTCTCTCCCTCGGCACCGCACGCGGTAGTGCATCCGCAGCAAGGCTTCCCCAACATCGAACGTT
>JBMTAX010001113.1:0-1115 GCA_049429145.1 Myxococcota bacterium | reverse complement strand
GATGCCAAGGGTGTTGGACGAGAGCCACAGCGAGCGCGCGTGCCACGGCTCGTCGCCGTCCACGGGCGCCCGCAGCGAGCCGCCGGGCTGACTGACGCGTTTGTGGGCGGCCTCGCCTTCGAGGGTGTGCTCGTTGTGATGGAAGAGGCCCGCCCTCTCCTTGAGCCAAAAGAGGCGCGGACAGAACGTGTGCGCGTTGACGGCGCGGACGGCGAGCAGCTCGTCTTGCGCTGCGTCGGCCATGGCTAGATCACCTTCGTGGGGGCAAAGGCGCCATAGCCTCCCTGGTCATCGGCCCGCACCCAGAAGAACTGGGCCACCGACAGGCGTCGCGAACACCAGACGTGCGTGAACGAGGACCCGCCGCGTCTTGCGCTCGCCCCGCGGGTACGGCGGAAAGCTCCGCGGCTTGGCCGAGCCCGGGACCACCGCGGAACGAACGACGTCGAGTTCCATGGGCTGTGGAAGCCCGACCGCCGCATATAAGTCCCTCCCCGTGCAGAGTGAAGGTACACCGGCGTCCCCCGCGATCGCGAGCCTGCCACCACTTGGCACTCCTTTGAGACAAGCCCACCCTCGCCTACAGCATCGTCATTCCCACCCCGAAGACCCCCTGCTGCGAGGGGCCTGAGGCGCCACCCTCACGCCAGTGGCGGCTTACGACGACGAATCCTGGGCGGGGAACGAAGCCACTCGGCACGGCCTTGGCCGCCGACGGCACGTCGAGGAGCGCCGCGAGGTCGTCGGGCGGGAGCTGGTGGCCCGTGACGCGGTGGTCGTCCTCGATGCCGAGGATGAGCACGCCGCCCTCGGCGTTGGCGAAGCCCGCGACCTGCTCGGCCACTTGGTCGCGCACCTTGCGGCGGTCACGCGGGCGCTTCTTGCCCTCCTCGCCCTCGAACATTGGCTTGCGATCAAAGCGCTGGCCCTCGTCGCGACCGAGGAAGGGAGTGAGGTCGAAGGTGGGCGCCGTGATCATGGTAAGTCAGACCCGACGGCCGCGAACAAGCCAAGGCCACAGTGAGCCCCGTAGCCGATGGCAATGGGACCGCGCACGGCTTCAGCAAAGACAAGCCGCACGCCATACGCTCGATCAGGACCACGACGCCCTTTCC
>JBMTAX010001112.1:0-1118 GCA_049429145.1 Myxococcota bacterium | reverse complement strand
ACTCTGCCTCGCCGGGTGAGCGACTTCGCATCACCTGGTCGAATGGTTTGTCGCGGGCAGGCTGCATCGCTCAGGTCTCAGGTGACTTCTCTCTTGCTGCTTTCCACTATGTGGGAGTTGATGATTTGCTGGGTATTCATGCAGTGTGTGCCCCATTTTATGCTAATAGGACAGGCGGCATTGGTGAAACCCGGCAAAAACTTCCGGCTTTCAATCTATCCCCCTCAGTGAAAACTTCGTCAGAGTCGCGAGCTATCGCTGCGATACTGCGAAAGAAATCAGCCGGAAAACACCTCGCACAGGTATCACCGTTCGATGACCGGACGACGCCGATCCGACCCATCATCGCCGCACATTTCACCTCTGAGAAAACCAGGGGAATGCTAACCCAATATTTCTATGCCCCCGCAATGCGATCGGAACAGTAGGCATGATCGAAGTTATTTTAACCTGCCCCTATTCGCTCAACGACGCAATGGTGCGGGTCGAGAACCTCCAGGGAGTGGATACGCCGTGCGCAGATTGGGTGATTCGGCGAACCGTGTTGCACGACGGTGTGGCCTATGGGCAGATGGAGTTCGAGGTCAGCGACGATGGATTTTCGGGTACCTCGAGCTAGGTCCTGATCGAATCCAAGTGGAGCCCCTTCTGCCGCGGCAGCAGTGAGAGAGCCCCGACCGCCGCGCGCTGCGAGAAAGAACCTCAGGTCCTGTCAAAACCCGGGGACGAAGGTACTGAAGCCCTCGACGGTTCGCGCTCGCTCGGGCTAGGTTCCTCGCGCTGGGCGCCGTCGCGCCCTGAGCGCAGTGAGGTGGCACCATGACGTCGGCACTCCTGGTCAAGGAACACATCGAGGCGGCGGCCGCAGCGGTGCGCGCCGCGCTTGGGCTTGCGGTCGACGCGCCGGTCGCGCGGGTCGGTGTGGTGCTGGGTTCCGGGCTCGGGCGTGTCGCCGATGAGGTTTGCGCCGCTGGCGGAACCGCCATCGAATACGGCGCCATTCCCCACTTTCCAACTTCCGCCGTGGAAGGGCACCGCGGGCGCCTCGTCTATGGGCACGTCGACCATCAACCCGTGCTGCTGATGCAAGGCCGGGTACATCGGTACGAGGGCTGGAG
>JBMTAX010001111.1:0-1118 GCA_049429145.1 Myxococcota bacterium | reverse complement strand
GTCTGGGATCCAGACCATGATGGCATTGGGTCGGCTCTTGTGCTCGCGGAGCTCGTCGGCGAGGCCCCGATTCGAGGCATCCGCAAGGCACCTCCGGGGCTATTGCAGCCGGTGGGTAGCCTCGTCGAGACGTCAGCCGGGCTCGCGGTGGCTGCCGACGGCTACGCCATCATCGCCTACGTGCCGCACCGAGAGGGCGGCGGAACTGCACAGACCGGAGTAGAGGTCGACGACGAGCAGGCGGAGCGACGCTGGATTGCCTACGCGTGGCCTCTCGAGGAGGGTCATGGCGAACGACCCGTTGTGTTCATCGACGAGCACGAACGGATTTTGGTCATGGAGAATCGCGCACCCGGTCCGGTGTATTTTGGGCTCGAGAGCCCCCCTCCTTATGACGCTGCGCTGCGAGCCCCACGCATCGACGCTGAGGCAGCGACCGACGAGACGGGGCAGGACAAAGGCCTATGGCGACGGTGGAAAGACAAAGAACCCCGCGCCTCGCTTCCGGGTGATCGGGCCCCTGCCTCACCGCCAGGATGACGACTTACCTGCGCATGGCGATGCGGCGCGAGCCCCGAGAACATGCCTTCGACATCCTGCACCTGTTCGGCTAACGCCCGAGCATGCGCACGTTGTACCCGCCCCTTGAGCCCTATGACCGCATGCGTTTTCGCGCCAGCGAGCTCCACGAACTGTACGTGGAGCAATCTGGCAACCCAGCTGGTACGCCGGTGGTTTTCTTTCACGGGGGCCCAGGGGGTGGGACAGACCCAATGCACCGCCGCTATTTCGACCCGTCGAAGTACCGGATCGTGCTCTTCGACCAGCGAGGTGCGGGACGCTCGACGCCTCACGCCTGCGTAGAGGAGAACACCACATGGGATCTTGTTGCCGATGCGGAGGGCATTCGCGAGCATCTCGGGATTGAGCGCTGGCATGTCTTCGGCGGCTCGTGGGGCTCAACGCTGGCGCTGGCCTACGCCGCTCGATGCCCGGAGCGAGTACGCAGCCTCACATTGCGCGGCATCTTCTTGCTGCGAGAAGCAGAGTTGCGGTGGTTCTACCAGGAGGGTGCCAGCTGGGTGTTCCCCGATGCGTTCGCTCGGTACCTCGAGCCG
>JBMTAX010001110.1:0-1121 GCA_049429145.1 Myxococcota bacterium | reverse complement strand
TGTCCGCCGGCGGTCCACTCTGAGGACGGGGCGGCGGCGCAGCGGCAGGTGCCGCTGCGGGCATTGGGGCGCTCGTGCGGTCGGCGGCTGCGCGCTCCACATCTTCCTTGGTGATGCGTCCTCCCGGACCGGTACCACGGACGCTGCCTAGGTCGATATCGAGCTCTCGCGCGAGTTTGCGCGCGATCGGCGAGGAGGGACCGCCGCGCTCTTCAACGGCTGCCGCCGCGGCTTGTACGTCGGCTTCGACGATACGTCCCCCGGGGCCCGTTCCGGTCACCTCGTCCAAGCTGACGCCCAACTCTCCCGCTAGTCGGCGAGCGGCAGGAGAGGACAGCAGTCGGCCGCCTTCGCCACGCGTTGCCTCCGCGGCGACCGGCGCTGGCGCAGGGGAGGCTTGCGCGGCAGGGCTCGCCGGGGAGTCGGCTGCCGCGCTGGTTGCCGAAGCGCCGCTGCTTGCCACGTCTGTGGGCATTGCCTCGTTCGCCGCGTAGATGTAGCCGACGATGTCTCCGGGCTTCATCGTGATGCCCTCGGCGACGACATGACGCACGATGCCATCGAGCTCCGCATCGACGTCCAGGTTCACTTTTTCCGTTTCGAGTCGGTACAGCAGCTGTCCCTGGGTCACAGCGCCGCCGTCGGGGATATACCATTCCTCGACGACGCCCTCGGTCATGTTCATGCCGACTTTGACGAGGTAAATGGGTGTGGGCATGGTAGTTCCTTGATTCTGTCAGTCGTTTCTTAGGAAAAGGGTGTCAGGGTCACTCGTCGGCGTGCGCTTGATCACCCGTCGGCGCGGGTTCTGCAGGCTTCATTCGAGCAAAGAGCCCCTGTCGGGCCGCGCGGCGCAGAGCACGGCGCACGTCGATGACACAGGGGCCTGAGCGTTCGACACGCATGACCGCGGTCTGTCCCTCGTGCAGTACACGCTCGCGCTCGCCGTCGAAGGCAAGAACCCCGGGACCGGCGACGATGACCGCTTCGCCGAGTCGCGTGCGGCGGTGATCGCGGACAGCAATGGGTTGGTAGTACCCGGGCGCGATCGGCGCCTCGACGAGCACGCCGCCGGGGCCGAGCTCAAGCCCTAGCCCCCCATTGCGGCGGTGGCGCAGCGG
>JBMTAX010001109.1:0-1124 GCA_049429145.1 Myxococcota bacterium | reverse complement strand
GAAGTCGCCGTGCACTGAGTCGCGATATCCGTCTTCCGGCTCTGAGCGGAGCCTACGCAGCGTCACCGCCATTCGAAGCTGGCGAGCCGGCCCGCCAGGTGACAAGCTGCGCGTCGATGAACGCGGCAGAGAGGTACCAGGCGTCGCTCGGAGAGAGCACCCCAGAGAGCGCGGCAGCGGTGTCGGCTCTCGACGAAGTTCTGACGTCCCGCCCACTGGTACTCGTGACGGGCAAGGGCGGTGTCGGCAAAAGTTCCGTCGCGGCCGCGTTGGCACTGCGGGCTGCGAACTTGGGCCTACGCCCCCTGCTGTTCGAGTGCGATGCCCCGCCCCGTCCGTCGCTGTTCCCGGGAGGTATCCGCAGCGATGACGAGATCCGTGAGGTGATTCCCGGGGTGCTCGCCGTCAACCAGAGTTCAGACGCAGCCATCAAGGCCTATGCGCACCACGCGATCCCCTCGAAGACCGTTGCAGAGCTACTGCTCGACAACCGCGTCGCGCGACTGTTTTTGCATGCCTCGCCCTCCGTGACGGAGATGGCCCTCCTCGGCCGCATCGTGCAGCTCGCCGAGGACCGCTCGCACGATGGACCCGTCATCGTCGACCTCCACTCCACCGGACATGCGCTGCATGTTTTGCAAGCGCCCATGGGCATCATGCGGGTGCTGCGCAAAGGTCCGGTCTACGATCGGGCGAAGGTCACCGGTGACTTCGTCTTCAACCCACATCTTACCGCGGTGGTCACTGTGGCGTTGCCCGAAGAGCTCCCCGTCACGGAGCTGCTCGAGGTAATCGAGAGTCTGCACCGCATCGGCGCCCCCCTCGGACCTGTCGTCCTCAACGCGCTCCTGCGCGACCCCCTTACTGCAGTCAGCGACGACACCATCGACCGTGTCTTGGCGGCCATGCCCCAGTGGACCGAGGCCTGTCGTCGTGCGCACGCGCTCCGTGCGTGGGCAGCGAGGGGGGCCAGAGAGGAACACAGGCTGCGCGAAGGGCTCGTGCAGCGCGGCCTCCGTGCACACATCCTTTCCCTCCCCTTCGTCATCGACGTCGCGAGCAGCGATGAGACCATCGCGACTCGTCTCGACAGTGCGATTGAACACGAGGCCCACCGCTGTCCC
>JBMTAX010001108.1:0-1126 GCA_049429145.1 Myxococcota bacterium | reverse complement strand
CTGCCGCTTTGGCTGTTAGCGTTCCCCAGCGCATCGATGGTGCACTCGGAGAGCGCATCGGCCTCGATGTGGCGATCGTGAATGACATCAACAATGACGGTGCCGACGACCTGATATATTACGCTCGAAAGAGCGTTCCGTCGGAAACACCTTCTACGCAGGGCGCAATTCATATTCATTACGGCGTGACAGATGGCACGCAGGTAGGACCCTCGCCTGATGTCGTGATTCGCGACCCAGACAACAGCGTGTCCACGTCATTTGGGCGTCGCATCGCGGGCGTTGGGGACGTCAATGGCGATGATTTTGGAGATTGGTTGGTATACGCGCCGCCCAGCAGCGGCGCGGTCGCGACCACTGCTCCGCGGGCCTATCTCTTCTTCGGAACCGCAACCGAAAGTGGAGAGATGCTGCGCCGTGACCGCGCTGATGGTGAGCTCGAGCTTCCCTTGGTCGATTCGGTGCAGTTGACCCAGTCCGTTAGCATCACAGGCCTTGGTGACATAGACGGTGATGGCTTGGATGATTTTGCGCTCGGGGTACCTTACGCCGATGTCGCTGATGATCTCGGGCGATTGTTTGTGGTCCGAGGTCGCTTGGACTGGGACCCGGTGGTCGTTTTGTCTGACGCTCCGGCGGCCGGTTCTGGCGTATCAACCATCATCCCATCGTTGGACGACGCCACGAGCAACTGCACGACTCCCTGTGCTCCGCGACTGGGCATCGAGATGTCTTCGGCTGATGTCGATGGCGACGGAGATCTCGACTTGCTCGCGAACGCGGGCGCCCCTTATGCGGTGGTGTATATCAACGAGAGCGGGACCTTCAGTGCGCTCTCCCGCTACACCCTCAGCGGAACGGGCGATGAGTTCAATCGTACCGGTCTCGGAGTCGGCGATCTCAATGGCGATGGTTTCGCGGATGTCGCCCTGTCCACAGCAGCCGGAGTCCAGCTGTATCTCGGAGATGACCGAGCTGGCGCATCCGACGGGACGTCGAACCGATCTATCCCCAGCATCTCCTACGACACTGGCGCCTCGGGCTACCTAGTCGGCTTCTCTGGTAGCCTAGATGGGGACGCGTTCGATGACCTCGCGTTCACCGACCGTAACAACGGCATCCTCTA
>JBMTAX010001107.1:0-1127 GCA_049429145.1 Myxococcota bacterium | reverse complement strand
CCAGAGGTTGCCGCAAAGGCGGCTAAACCCACGAGAACCCCTACGCCTGCTTGTGCGCCGAGCGTCACCCGATCGACGACGAGAGCGCCGCCGAAAGACAGCCAGGGCGCGTCGGCAAGGCTCCAGGTGGTGACGACCTGTACCAGCACCGCTGCACAGGCTGAGAGGGTCAACAACGTGATGTGGAGGCGTTCCCCTTGTTTCCGCGCGCCCACCGGCGTTCCCGTCGCCTCGAAAAGCAGGCATAGCAGCGCGCCGAGGGCGAAAAAACCGGCTGGAGTCAGGCTCAGGATATCGTTGACACTCATCGCCGCGCCTCGGGCTCCGCGACGACGTGACGGTCGCCTGCTTCGATGGCAATGGTGCCGCGCTCCACCTGTTCCGTGAGTGACGGCAATAGCCAGGGGGCGAGCAGGCTGCCGCTCCATACGAAAACGAGGGCGATCCATAGTCGCAACGACTGTGACGTCGAGAATGCGGCCCGGGTTCGCACCTCAGGGCGAGCATGCGGGGACGACAAGCGGCGAACCACCGTCACCACACCGGCTGCCAGCAACGTCGCGCCAAGGCCGCTGACGAGGAGAACGAGGAACGACAACGTCGAGGGCAGGCCCGCCACGGCGAATGCGCGTGTGGACAGCACCCCTCTGGCGACCTCGAACGCAAGCGCGCCCCCCCCGAGCATCGGCACTGCCAGCAACGACCCGAAGGAGAGGACGACGATGCGCCAAAGTCCGGGCAGTTCCTCGAGCACACCGAACAGCTCGACGCTATCGCGGGTGAGGTATCTGCGCTCGAGAGCGTCTACGCAAAACAAGGCCACAGCGAGCGAGGCGCTGACCGAAACAAGATAGAGAATCGCTGCGACCGCGGCCTTCGTGTCGAGACACGATAGCCCGAGGAGCGCGAGGCCCCCGTGCACGAGGGCTGCCCCCGCAAGCAGTGCGCGCAGGTCTCGGTCGACGAGCGCCATGCAGCCCCCGAGAAAACTTGTCGTGGCCCCGACCCACAACAGCATTGGCGCGAACGTCGTCGCGGCGCTGGGCAATAACTGGAGTCCGAGCTCGAGGAAGAGCAGACCACCCACCGGCATGACCCCGACCGCAGTGAGAGCGGCGGCGGAAAGC
>JBMTAX010001106.1:0-1131 GCA_049429145.1 Myxococcota bacterium | reverse complement strand
TCGATGCGACGGTCACCGAGGGAGAACAAGACCAATACGCCGTTGTCGGCGCCCGTAACGCCGACTCCCCACCGCTGAAAGAGCTCGGTGACGAAGCGCTTCGGATCGTATTCCTCCACGCTACCGACGGTCACCAAGGCTACCTGTGCGCCATTAGCCTGCTCGAGCTCCGTGAGACGTTGGTTGATGAGGACCTCGTCCAGGGGTTCGAGCACGCCAGCCAAGTCTGTCACCCAGGTGTTCTCGTCACGTGGGTTCGGTATTTCGGAGATACGTTCCGCATTCGCATGGGTGGCGATGAAAAACACGATGCTAGATACGGCTACTCTCAAGACGCTACCCCTTTCGCTGCGAGTCGCTCCTGTACTTTCGCAATGGCCGAGAGTACGCCGCGTTGCCAATCGCCCTCGCGGAATGCAGGCAACATTTCGTCTTCGAGAAGTCGCTCGGTAGCTTCTTCATCGAGCACCGATTCCCACGTGTAGCCAACCTCGCATTCGACGCGACGCTCATCGAGAGCGACAAGAAACAAGAGTCCCGTGTGGTGCTGTCCGCCAAGCTGCCAGCGATTGAAAAGCCAAAAGGCATACACCGATGGGGTGATGGGGCACCGCTTGACCAGCGTCACCACGATCTCCCCTCCCGTTGCGGCGCTCGCCTCGCGCAGTGCGGTGAACACAGCGCCGTGTGCTTCAGGCGTCAGGGCTCCTGCGACATCATTCAACAATCCCACTCGAGCCGGCAGAGGGCCTGCGAGCTGGTCGATGTCAGCCATGCAGAAATCGCATCCCTGACAACGAGGGACGGCGTCTGTGACGAGCAGACCGCAGCGAGGGCATTTCATCCGCGCTCCCGACGCACACCCGGTGCTCGGCGCTCCCGTGCGGCAGCGCCTCGATGCAGAGTATGCCTCGAAATAGAGAGAAATGACCATGCGCCCCGTATGACGGCTGCGGCGGTGTAGGTGCGGTACCGGGGACTTGCCGTCAGCGTACGCCGCGCATGAGCGGTAAATATTGATCGGGCTCGACGAATCCTGTCACCCGAGGGGCAGAACATACCTGCCCGCTGGAGTTCAAAAACGCGATGGTGGGGAGCCCCACACCCCCGAAACGCCGCTGGATCTCTTGT
>JBMTAX010001105.1:0-1131 GCA_049429145.1 Myxococcota bacterium | reverse complement strand
GGCAATAGCGGCAGCAGTGGTCACAAACCCTTTTGCAGGCAGGTACGTCGAGGACCTGAACCCGCTGATCGATGCAGCACCCGAGCTGGCCGCTGAACTGGCACGACGGTGCCTCGACGCGCTTGGTGCGCCATCCGAAGCGGTCACTGCTTACGGTAAGGGGGCCATCGTCGGACTCAACGGCGAGGCCGAGCACGCCGCGGCACTCATTCACCCGACGTTCGGCGCCCCTGTGCGTGCAGCCATCGGAGGCGGTGCGGCAATCATCCCATCGACCAAGGTCGTCGCCTCTGCGGGCTTCCGACTCACCATGCCCGTGACCAACCGCGACGACATCTGGCTCTTCGACGACATGGATGCTGCCTCTTTCGCAATCGACGACGCACCCCGTCCCGACGAAATCGTCATTGCACTCGTCTACGCAACCGGTGGCCGACCCGGACATCGCATCACGAAAAGATCATGAGCCTCGCCGTGTCCACGAAACCCATGTTCAAAGCAATCATCCTTCTTTCCCGAGGTGACGATCAGTCTCCGGAAGATTTCCGCCGCTGGTGGCTGGAAGAGCACGCCCCGCTCGCGCGGCAGTTGCCCGGCCTACGGGGGCTCGTCTTCAACCTGGTTTCTGGACCGGGCCAGGCCGACTCCCCCTATGACGGGGTTTCCGAGCTCTGGTTCGACAGCCAAGAGGCCTTCGACGCGGCCTATGCCACCGATCTGGGCAAGCAGGTGGCATCCGACTCGCTCAGCCATGTCAGCGGTCGTTTACGGTTGTTCGTGGAAGAGCACACCCAGGTGAACCCCGCCGGGTGAGAGTCCAAAGGAGAATCACGTCATGACCGCAGTCGAACACGACCCGGGCGTCTCCCAATCTCGCGGTGCGAAAGTTCAGGACATCCTGAAAAGCGACACGCGCCCCGTGCCGAAAGCATTTCTCGACTTCGCGAGCCCCTATGTCGGCTCCGAAGAGGTGCCGAAATCACGCTTCACCTCTCCCGAGTTTGCCGCACTGGAGAAGCAATACGTCTGGATGAAGACGTGGCAGTTTGCGTGCCTGGAAGATGAAATTCGCGAACCCGGTTCACACGTGGTGTACGACGTGGCGGACGAGTCATTGATCATCATTCGTGG
>JBMTAX010001104.1:0-1132 GCA_049429145.1 Myxococcota bacterium | reverse complement strand
TCCCTGACGTCGTCCGACCGTGCGGGGGCCACATGGGAGCGCTGGAGTGGCGCAGGACGTGTCTACCCGCTCCTCGGACTCGCGATGGTGTGGTTGTGGTCATCTCTCGCGGGCCTACCGGGTACCATCGGGTTCGCAAGCCGAGTGGTCACTGCGCAAGCAGCCTTTGGCGCTGGTCTCGACCTGCTGGGCATCGTCGTGGTGGTAGCACCTGTGTTGGCAGCCGCCCCCGTCTTGCGCCTCACCATTTTTCTCTTCGCGAAGACCCCCGACCTCGAGCTTCGTGCGTCGATGAGCGGATGGCGCACGCTCGTGGTCGTCGTGGCAGCCCTCGTGGTCTTTCTGCTTGGCATCTTTCCAATGCCACTGCTCGAATTGGGCAGACACATGGGTAGCCTGCTGCCTGTGTAAACATCCCTCGCGCTCCCTTGGAGGTGTGTCCTCGCAGTGACGAGCTCGGGTGGGCGCGGTCGACGGGGGTTCAGCCTTTCACTTTATCGTGCGCAGCATTCCGTCGCTGTGCGATGTCGAGCGCGTCGCGACTGCCGAGCACAACCAAGACGTCCCCCTCGCGGAGTCGCTCCTCCTCCCGTGGGCGAAAACGCATTTTGTCTCCCCGACGCTGCAGCGCGACGAGCAGGAGTTCGGCATCTCGTGGCAGAGCTTCGCCGCAGGTGACTCCGGCCAAGGGACTTCCTGCACCAACGTGGAGTTCCTCGAGTTGCAGCTCGAGGTGCTGGCTCTGCGTGGCGAGGTCAATGAATTCGAGCAGCGTCGGGCGCAACACCGATTGCACCACATGGGCCCCCCCAAGGAGGTATGGCGCTACGACGCGATCTGCGCCTGCCCGCTTTAGCTTTGACTCGGTGGCAGGATCTTCCGCGCGGGTCACGATGAACAAGCGTTCGTTGAGCAGACGCGCAGACATGGTGACGAACAGGTTGTCGGCATCTTTCGGCATCAAGATGAGAAGGGTCTTTGCGCGCTCGATTCCCGCACGCTTGATGCAGTCCTCCTGGGTCGCGTCCCCTTCGATGACGAGCGCGTCAGGCAGCTCGCGAGAGACCTTCGCTTCCTCCCGGTCGATGACGACGAAGGGAAGGTTTCTTTCCCGCAGCTCTCGGCACACGAG
>JBMTAX010001103.1:0-1135 GCA_049429145.1 Myxococcota bacterium | reverse complement strand
GGGGGAGGGTCTGGCAACAGACCCTCCGGCGGAACGAGCCGGGTGCGCAAATCGAGGAATGTCGATGTTGCCTCACCCTGGTAGCGCGGTCGTCTTTCAGCGGCACCGTGCTGCTGCCAGTGCCCCGCAAATCTCTTCGTGCTCCTCATCGCGTAGCGACGAGCCGCTGGGCAGACATAGCCCATCTTGAAAGAGATGGTCGGCGATACCTCGCAGTCGCACAGGCGCGTCGCGAAAGACAGGCTGTAGATGCATGGGCTTCCACACCGGGCGACTCTCGATGCCCAAAGCCGCGAGCTTCAGCCGGATGTCCTCGCGACTGGCCCCAAACTGAGCATCGTCAATGAGGGCGACCGTGAGCCAAAAGGTGGCCTGCCCGTAAGGAGCCTCTGGCATGAATGAAATGCCTGGCAATGAGCCGATTCGCTCCAGGTATCGCATCCGGTTTCGACGACGTGCCGCCACCTTCTGTGGAAGGTTAGCGAGCTGCCCCCGCCCTACGGCTGCGAGCAGATTCGACATGCGATAGTTGTAGCCGATTTCCTCGTGTTGGTAGTGCGGCGCTGGCTCTCGGGCCTGAGTGGCCAGGTGTCGCGCACGTGCAATGAGGTCTCCGTCATCAGAGAGCAGCATCCCCCCGCCGCTGGTCGTAATGATTTTATTGCCGTTGAAAGAAAGCACTGCGGCCTGGCCATGGCCCCCTGCCCGCTTTTTCCCACATGTGGCCCCGAGCCCCTCCGCGGCATCCTGCAAGACAGGGATGCCATAGGGGTCGCATACCGCACGAATGCGATCGTAGTCGGCACATTGCCCGTAGAGGTCCACGGGAATGACCGCTCTCGGCAATCTTCCTCCTACGGCCCGTGCATGAAGTTCCTCTTCCAGCAAGTCCGGGTCGATTGTCCATGTATCTGCGCTGACGTCCAGGAACACTGGCGTGGCACCGACATAACAAATGGCGTTGGCCGTCGCGACGAAGGTCAATGTCGAGTTAATGACGTCGTCACCAGGGCCCACGCCGAGCAGCATAAGCCCAAGGTGAAGCGCTGCGGTTCCACTCGATAATGCCGCAGCGTGCCCTACCCCGACATAGGCGGCCATTTCCTGTTCGAAAGCGTCAACGTTCGGACCAAGC
>JBMTAX010001102.1:0-1136 GCA_049429145.1 Myxococcota bacterium | reverse complement strand
CAAAACGCGAGACAGTTCGCCGCCCGAGGCGACCTTCTCGAGAGGCCGCAGGGGCTCACCTACGTTGGCGCTAAGGCGCCATTCCACCCGGTCTGCCCCATGCTCGGTGAGCCCACGGCGCGACTCTCCCGTGCCGTCGACAAGCACCATATCGGCAGAGGCAGGGAGCGGCGTCACCTCGACGTCGATGCTCGCATGGGGCATCCCGAGGGCGGGCAGCTCCTCCTGCACACGCTTTGCGATAAGCCTAGCAGCGGTGAGGCGCTTTCGGCTCAAGGCGTCAGAGCTCGACACAAGTACACGCTGCGCCTTTTGAAGCCGCTCCTCGACCTCGGCGAGTCGCTCCTCGGCGTGGTCGATGCCATGAAGTTCCTGCTCCATCGTTTCGGCAGCTTGCAGCACGAGGTCGATGTTCCCACCGTGTTTGCGCATCAGTCGCCGCAGGGCATCGAGTCGGTCGTCGACGAGGGCAAGCCGCTCTGGGTCTTCATCAAGCCCTTCATAACGAGAGAGTGTTCGGCCCACGTCGTCGATGATCGCCGCGGCGTCCTCGAGTAGTCCCGCCTGGGCGGCGAGTGTAGGGTCGTCGACCCCCACCTTCCCGAGCATGCGCGCGGCGGCCTGAACCCTTGACAAGGCATCGTCACCGTCGACCAACACTTCGAGGGCGCCGCTCACCGCCTCCCGCACGCGGCCCGTGTTCATCAACCGAGACCGCTCCTGCGTCAGGGCCTCGTCTTCCCCAGGGTTTGGCTGCAGCCCACGGATTTCGTCGAGTTGGTAGCGCAAGTACTCGGCTCGCTGCAGTTTCTCGGCCTCTGACGACGACAGGGCGACACGCTCGTCGGCCAGGGCACGAGCTACTCGGTAGGCCTCCCCTACGGCGTCGACGTCACTCTCATGCCCGCCGAAGGCGTCGAGGAGCTCACGCTGGACATTGCCGCGCAGCAAGGCCTGATGAGCGTGCTGGCCCGTGATGTCCACGAGGGGCTCCGCCACCTCACGCAGCTGCGCCACCGTGGCCATGCTGCCGTTGACGAACTGCCTGTGGCGCCCCGCACGGCTGACGATGCGCCGCAGCACCAACGCGCCGTCTTCACAGGGCGGGAGCCCCAAGGCTTGCAGGACCTGCTCCG
>JBMTAX010001101.1:0-1138 GCA_049429145.1 Myxococcota bacterium | reverse complement strand
TCGTAAAGGTCAGACCACACCGTGTTGCGCAGCACCGAATAGCCGAAGTTTCCGGGCGTGAGGGGGGTGAGGTCGCGGTATCCCTTCTGGCGCACGCTCTCGGGGGTCTCGTTGAAGACGAAAAACTCGTATTCGAGACCCGCGAGGCATCGAAAGCCCATGTCTGCGGCGCGCTGCAACACCCGCCGGAGCAACGCGCGCGGGCACAGGGCCTCGGCAGCGTCGGTGAACTCGCACAGGAAGAGCAGGGTCTGCTCGAAGGGAAGTTCTCGACATGTCTCTGGAAGAATGCGTACGGGCGCGTCGGGATAACCCGTATGCCACCCCGTGTACTTCACATTGTCGTAGAGCTGATCGTTGGAATCCCAACCGAGAACAACGTCGCAGAAGCCAAAGCCTTTCTCCAGCGCAGAGAGGAACTTCGCCGTGGACATATATTTGCCGCGCAGCACCCCGTCGTGATCGAACACCCCGACCTTCACGTGGGGCAGCTCACGAGCCAACACCAACTCACGCGCGTCTGCGGCAGTTTTGACGTCTCGCGGATCCATGCACGCCTCCCGTTACGGCGCGCAGCTTCGGGGCGAGCCCCCACCTGGGTCAAGCGCCAGCGGTGGTCACGCTGCCAAACGCGGAGGCTTTGTGGAGCGTCTCCTCCCATTCGGCCTCAGGAGCGGACCCCACCACGATGCCTCCCCCCACATGGAGCACCCCTGGGCCTGCATCTGGCCGCACCCAGGTTCGGATGAGCAACGAGGCGTTGCCCCGGCCGAACGCATCCACGACCCCGAGGATCCCGGTGTAGGGACCGCGTGGACCTTCCTCGAGCTCCGCGATCACATCGATGGCCGCGGACTTCGGTGCCCCGGTGATGCTGCCTCCGGGGGCCGTTGCCATGAGCAACGCTGACAGCGGCAGGTCGTGGGGCAGCTGGGCGCAAATCTCACTCTCGAGGTGATGCACACTTGGCGTGGTCAAATCCCGCATCAAGGCCGTGACAGTCACCCCTCCCGCCAGGGCCACCCGCCCAAGGTCGTTGCGCAGCAGGTCCACAATCATGACGTGCTCGGCGCCATCCTTGACGCTTTGGCGCAGGCTCGCTCGCTCACGCTCGTCGTCGAGGGGGTCTGAACGACGA
>JBMTAX010001100.1:0-1139 GCA_049429145.1 Myxococcota bacterium | reverse complement strand
CCTGCGAACTTGAGGCGGAGGCGCGCGTAGGGGGGGAAGGGCAGGGGCTCACCATCATTCAGGCGACGTTGGACATTCTGCGGCTGCCGGCGGCAGCGGCTTGCGGTGGGCTCGCGCACCAGTCGATCACGACGGGGACGCGGGCATTGCTCAAGCACGGGATAGGTGGGCGGCCTTTCATCGGCGAGCAGGGCAGCCAGTGGGCGCTGGCCGAACTGTTGAGCCACGTCGAGGCAGCCGACGCGCTGGTATGGCAGGCCGCGTGGGCTCGTGACACGACGTCATCGCGCTATCTCCGCGAGACCAGTATGGCCCGCATGATGGCCCAGGACGCGGCAGAGCGCGCTTGCCTCGGCATCGCCGACCTTGTGGGGTTGCGAGGCCAAGGCCGCAAGCAACCTTGGCCACGCCTGCTCGCGGAGGTGCGAGCGCTGCGGCTTGAGACCGAGCTCCTCGAGAACCCGCGCACGGTCATCGCGAGGGCTCTCCTCAAGGAACTCAGCGACCCGGCGTAGGTCTTTGCCGACGACACTAACGGGGCGTCACGTCTGGGTGACGCCCTTGCGTGGCGCGTCCCTCGAGAAGCATCACGCCGTCAGTGCACGGGGCTCGCGGGGCCGCTGGCATCGACTTCGCCAAAGCGAGCTTCGTATTTCGTGACATTCTCGGAGAGCGCCATGAGGAAACGCTTGGCGTGTTTGGGGCTCGAGATGATGCGCGCACGCACCTTCGCTCGAGGGTCGAGGGGCTGGACGAAGACAAAGTCGAACACGAACTCGGTCTCTGTGTGGTTGACCAGGGTCAAGTTCACATAGGAGCCCTGGGCCGTGGCCTCATCGAGTTGGATCTGCAGCTGCGGCTGCGCGGGACGGCTCGTGTCAGGGGGCTTTTTCTCGCTCACGGTTCAACCTCTTTCCGGATTTGCGCCGGTACCGCGCCTTGGGCGACCATCGGTGCTGGCAACGAAAAGCCGGTTTGTAGCAGAAAGTGTCGTCACACGAGCAGCGGGTCGCAAACAGGATGGTTCAACGTCAGCCTACCGCGCGCGCCGGGAAACGACTCGGGCGCTATGTCATCGAGCGGGAACTCGGTCGCGGGGGCATGGGTGTCGTCTACCTCGCTCGGGATGAGAATCTCGG
>JBMTAX010001099.1:0-1140 GCA_049429145.1 Myxococcota bacterium | reverse complement strand
AGGGCGCCTCGCGCAGCTCGCAGAGGCTGTCCGTCAGATAGAGGCGCTGCCCGATCCTGTCGGGACCATCGAGGAGCCTTGCTCGAGGCCCTCAGGCGTCGAGGTGGCGAGGATGAGGGTGCCGCTCGGGGTCGTTTTCATCGTCTACGAGGCGCGACCCAACGTCACCATCGATGCCGCTGCGCTTTGTGTAAAGTCAGGCAACGCGGTGCTGCTGCGCGGCGGTCGCGAAGCGTTACGCACGAACGCTGCGCTCGCACAACTCTTCAGCGCGGGCCTCGCGGAGGCGGGTCTCCCTCCCGATGCCGCGCTCTTCATTGACGAACCCAATCGAGAACTGCTTTACGCCTTGCTCCGTCGGTCGGGGGAGATCGACCTCGCCATCCCGCGCGGGGGCCCCGCTCTCATCGATGCGGTGAACGAGCATGCGCGGGTGCCCGTGGTGCAGCACTATCAAGGGATCTGCCACGTCTACGTTCACGCCCGAGCCAACCTCGAGATGGCCGAGCGCATCGTCATTAACGCGAAGGTGCAACGCCCGGGGGTATGTAACGCCATGGAGTGCCTGGTCGTCGATGCTGCGGTGGCGCCGACGTTCTTGCCTCGCATCACCGCTGCGCTGCAGTCGTACGGCGTCGAGCTTCGGGTATGTGAGCGTGCCCTCTCCATCCTGGGCGAGGGCGCTGGCGTCATCCCGGCAGCTCCAAGTGATTACGATACCGAGTTTCTTGGGCTGCGCTGCGCCATCAAGGTGGTGGGCGACTACGACGAAGCGCTGCGGTTCCTCGAGCAGCACGGCAGTCAGCACAGTGAGTGCATTGTCACCGACGACGATACTGTCGCGCGACGCTTCCAGCGCGAAGTCGATGCCAGTTGCGTGCTCGTGAACGCATCGACGCGCTTTAATGATGGCGGAGAGTTGGGACTCGGCGCTGAACTCGGGATCTCGACGACGAAGTTACACGCCTACGGCCCTATGGGCCTGCGCGAATTGACCACGCGCAAGTTCCTCGTGAGCGGTCACGGCGAGACACGAGGGACTCCACCATGAACGGCCTTCTCGGCTCCCCCGGCTCACCCGTCATCGTGATGAAGTTCGGTGGCTCGTCGGTGGGCCGACCGGAGCGGCTCGTCCAGGTG
>JBMTAX010001098.1:0-1140 GCA_049429145.1 Myxococcota bacterium | reverse complement strand
GCGGCTCGAGGCCTATCTCCTGAGCCTCCCCTTTTCGTGGGAGCTCATCCTCGTTGACGATGGCAGTCCCGACGACACTGCCGCGGCTGCAAGTGCACTCGCCACAGCTTCCTCGCACGTCACGGTGCTCACCATGGCGCATAACGCTGGGCAATCGAGAGCCGTGGCAGCGGGTCTCTCAGCGGCGCGTGGCGACGTCGTTGTTGCGATGGACAGTGACCTCGACACGGGCCTCGAGGTGATCGAGGCGAGCAGGTGCTGACTTCGCCACGGTACGACGGCGTGGGCGGCAGTTGCCGCTTTATCGGCGCGCAGGCTCGTGGCTCGCGAACGCCATCGCCCGCCGGCTCTATCACCCGAGCGTGCATGACTACGGCTGCGGTACCAACGCCGGCCATAGAGCGCTGCTCAATCGCTGGCTCCACGACCCATTCGGTGCCCACATCGCCAAGCTGGCGTTGTTGCGCTTAGCCGACAGCGTGGCCGAGATCGACGTCGATCTCACCAAGATTCCCACAGCACACCGACTCCCGGCGAGGGAGGACACCGGAGTGCCCCGCTCGCGCTACCGCCTGTGGCCGCTGGTTCGTCAGCTTGGCTGGCTCTGCTGGTTCAAGGTGCAGCCGCGCCATGCGCCGAGGGAGGTGGCGGTAAGGTGTCTACACGCCGCAGAGGAACGGCCTCACCCCGAGTTGCCCGTCGCTGCATCATCGTGCTGCCCCATCGACGCAGCGCCTCCAGATCCCTGTCGTCGAGAATGAGCAACATTCCGAAGGCGAACAGCGCGAAGAACAGAGGGGGCACCTCCATGGCGGCCATGACCCCAATGAAGAAACCCTCATACACGACCAGCGCAGCGAGGCGGGTTCTTCGTACGAGCAGGCCCAGCGGAACCAAGAGTTCCACCACAATGGTGGCCCACGAGAGAACGACCCCAACCTCGTTTCGTTCGAGCCATGCCAAATCCGCGGCCCAGTCCCGCAGGAGGTAACCGCGCGGTGTTTGCAGCAACATGGCCATCTCATTGTTGAACGGCCAGCCTGCCATGACTTTTTCGACACCGGCGAAAAAGAAGACCAATAGCAGCTGAAATAGAATCAAATTCGCGAACACAGTGGGCCGGCGAAGCGGTTCCATTTG
>JBMTAX010001097.1:0-1142 GCA_049429145.1 Myxococcota bacterium | reverse complement strand
GGCCCACCCACGGTATTTCGCCCAACGTGCGCCTGGTTGTGTCAACGCTGCCCGACGAGGCTGCGCCTGCCGACGGCAAACCCTTTGCCTGCCTCTCCATTCTGCAGAAGAGATACAGCGGGTCGCCGTCTGATAGCGCCATGGCCGAGGTGCAGCCCGTCGACGACGTGCGGTCGCTGCTGCTGCATCTCCTCAAGCTGCGCCACCACAAGCTCTCCGCCGCTCAGCTGCGAGTGCTGGAGGCCGCCATCAAACTGTCGCCGAGGACACAGACGCCGCTGGTTGTGACCATCTTGGCGGTCCGTTTCAGCGAGTGGCCGTCGCACCGGGACCTCCCCCCCGACAACAAGAACCCCGACGGCTCTCTGTTCGTCGACACCTCCTCCGTGCGCGCGCTCATCATCCAGGAGTTCAAGGCGCTGGAGGCGAAGCACGGGCCCGAGCTCGTTCGCGCCGCGCTGTCGTTCATCACCCTGGCCAAGGACGGCGTGTCCGAGACGGAGCTGTCGGAGATTCTTTCGCTGGACGACGACGTGCTGGCGAGCGTGTACGAGTGGTGGGTGCCGCCTGTGCGCACGCTGCCCACCAACCCCCTCACCATGCTGCTCGCCGACTTGAAGCCGTACCTCACGATGCGAGGGGCGGCCAGTGGCGGCGGGGGGCTGATGATGCGCTGGTACCACCGCCAGTTTTGGGAAGCAGCCGACGTTTACTTTCTTCATGATGCGGAGGAGCGGCGGCGGCGGCATGCGCAGCTTGGCGAGTTCTTTTCCGGCGCCTGGGCCAACCGCAGCAAGCCGTACAACGACAAGCTGAAAGCTGCAGTGCAGAAGAAGGTGGCCGGCGAAGTGAGCGGGGACCGCCGAGTTCGTCCGCAGCCGCTGTGTCTGAGGGAGGGCAAGAGCATCTTCGCGACCAAGGGCGATGCAGGCGCTGTGAACGAGCGCCGCTGCAGAGAAGCTGCGCACCACTGGCTTGCTGCCGGCATGCTGTGCGAGGCAGCTGACGAGCTTTGCAGCTTTGAAGGCATATGCGCGCGCGCGCGTTGCGGTGAAGGACTGTCGCTTCAACAGCAGCTGATGCTGTTGGGCCCTTGCATCAGGGAAGGAGTTCGTCAGCGTGATGTGCAGGCTGCGCAAGCC
>JBMTAX010001096.1:0-1142 GCA_049429145.1 Myxococcota bacterium | reverse complement strand
ACGCAAACGAGGTGGTACCCTCATCGTTTTGCCTCAGTGGCTTCTTGACCAGCGCCGAAGCGTGCTCACCGCTGATGGTGCCGGCCATCCCCTGCTCGAATTCACCGACGAGGGGCAGGTTCAATACAGCGCCACGTGCCTCAGCGTAGGCCTTGATGCGACCAGTGAGGCTTGATGCAAACGCTTCTGCAGCCTCTTTCAGCGGCGCCGCCGGGCGCCAAGCTTCTACGCGATAGCTTCCCGACAAGGCGTTGTCGATCAGACGCGCCATCATGTCGAGGGTGACGAGGCGAAAGGGCGTCTCGTCCCGAACCTGGCACGTCACCTTGTTGTCCTCGTTGGGGCCCTCGGTGGCGGGCTTCTCGAAGAATAGCCCGTTTCCGACGTAGACAGCGGAGTGCGTCAGGTGGGTCAGACGAGCCCAATCCTGCACCTGGTGGAACTCGACGATGTCACCTGGCCTGAGGCCTACGGCTTCGAACTCCTGCAGCCTGTCCAGGCGTGAGGCCTCCACTTTCGGCTGCCTTGTGATGCGGGCCTGTGCGACTCACCGCTCCACGTGGTTCTTCCGTCCGGCGTGGAAAATCTGCTCGCGCATGCCGCGCTTTCTGTAGGTGTCGACGACCAAAATGCCGCCTGTATCTCCCTTGAGGCCCCATGCCATATGCGCTGGCGTGAAATTCGACTTCCACGTCGCTGCCTCCGGAGCGCGACGTGGGTCGAACCATCCAATTATTGTCGGATCTGTCCCGCAGGGATGGTCATTTCGGGCGAGACCGATAATGCCTCATCCTTCGAACCAGTCTGCTCCCTTTGTGCAAACTACACTTTGTCAAAAGGCAACACCGGGCCCCTGTATCGAGCGCCTTCCCCCAACGGCGAGGGCCCCGTTGGGGGCCCTCATGCCGAAATCTCATTGGCAGTCGCGACTCAGAATCGGAACTGCGCCGCGAGCCACGTCTCGTGGGTGTTGAAGAGCTCTTCGCGGTCGGCATCGGGGCCAACCTTCGGCGGGTCTTGAATGCGCATCACTTGGCGTAGCGAGAGGATTCCGTTGTTGCGCCAGAAGTACCAGTGGAGAGCACCCCGCACCTGGGTCTCGGTGCGTTGACGACGCAGCGCGGTCTCCAGTTCCTCGGGGG
>JBMTAX010001095.1:0-1094 GCA_049429145.1 Myxococcota bacterium | reverse complement strand
GTGTTGGAGTCGGTGGCGCCGATGGCGGTTGGCCACCCGGTCAAGATCCAGCTCCGGGTGCAGGCAGAGCGTTTACAGCGCTCCCAGATGGACCTTTTTGTGCCATCTCCGGGTCAGCAGAAGGCCAGTTTCACGCCACAAAGGGGGTCTGGGGGGGTAACGCTGAGCTCCCTGAACGAGCGCTACACCTTCCAGACCTTCGTCGTCGGGAAGTCCAATGACCTCGCTGCGGCTGCCGCCATGGCGGTCGCGCAGGCCCCAGGGAAGACCTACAACCCACTCTTCTTCTACGGCCCCACCGGGCTGGGGAAGACACACCTCATGCAGGCGATCGCGCACGAGATCCTCCTGCGCGCCCCGCAGACCCGCGTCACCTACATCACCACCGAGCAGTTCACCAACGACGTCATCACCTCCATCGGCAAGGGGGCGATGCACGACTTCCGGCAGCGCTATCGCGAGACCGATCTCTTCCTCGTCGATGACGTGCATTTCATCGGTGGGAAGAACTCCACGCAGGAAGAGTTCTTCCATACGTTCAACGCCCTCTACGAGGCCGGGCGGCAGATCGTCCTCACCTCGGACCGACCCCCATCGGAGATCCCGAAGCTCGAGGCGCGGCTCGCCAGTCGCTTCGCCTGGGGGATGGTCGCCGATGTCGGGCAGCCTGATCTCGAACACCGCATCGCGATCCTCCGCCGCAAGGCGGAACAGGATCACCTCGAACAGACGATCCCTGACGACGTGTTGCATTTCATCGCGGACCACGTGCGCTCCAACGTCCGCGAGCTCGAGGGGTCGATCATCAAGCTCCTGGCCTACGCCTCGCTCAAGCAGCGCCCCATCTCCGTCGAACTCGCGCGTGAAGCGCTCCGCGACAAGTTGCGCGCGAACGATGAGGGTGCTGACCGGCCCCTGCGTCAAGATGGGATGGCCCGCATCCAACGGACCGTCGCGGGGGAGTGGGGGGTGAGCGTGGAAGGGCTTCAGTCCAAGACCCGCACAAAGACCCTCACCGTCCCCCGTCAGGTGGCGATGTTCCTGGCTCGCGAGATCCTCGGGTTGCAGCTCGTGGAGATCGGGCTCGCCTTCGG
>JBMTAX010001094.1:0-1143 GCA_049429145.1 Myxococcota bacterium | reverse complement strand
CGGACCACCGTCTTGGACGTTGGGGTCGGCTTGCGCGGGGCCGAGGCAGTACCGAGGCGCGGTTTGGGGGGTTTGAAACGCGAGACCAAATCGGGCACTTCAGAGCGTACCTCGTCGATGGAGGCCTTCTCCCATTCGCAGAGGGGCGGGAAGGCGTGCACGAGGAGCAAGTCGATGGCTTGAGGGAGCCCCGCCTCTGCTGCTGGGATCACCGCGAAGGCACCCGTGCTACCGCGCACACTGCGCGAACCGGTGGCCCCGGCGGGGAGAGTGACGATGTGACCGCTGCGCAGCGCATCGCTCCTCTCATTGACGAGCACGCGCGCCGCAGCCATGCCCGAGGCGGCCCCTTCGGCCTCGACGAGCATGCCCACGATGAGCGTGCTGCTGGTGCTGCCAGCAACGACGACGTGAGGTTTGCCGCTCCGCTCGATGTGGAAGGCCCGCGCTTCGACCTCGCCGGACTCACCAGAGATGGAAGTCCCTACGACTTTGCCGACGCTGGTACAAAGACGCCTCAGTTGCCCGTTTTCGCTCAGATCCATTTCGTTACCCTGACGCGACCATCGCGCAGCTGAGATAGACCGCTTCGCAGCATGAAAAAAGATCTCGACTTGGTCTTGTTTGGCGCCACTGGTTTTACAGGCCGTTACGCTGCGGCTCGCCTCCAGCAGGTCATTCCGACCGGCCTGCGTTGGGGCATCGCGGGGCGGCGGCCCGCCCAGCTGGAGGCCATCAAGCAGCGCTTTGGGCTCGCTGAAGACGTTCAGGTGGTGGTGGCCGACAGTGATGACCCGTCGTCGGTGGGAGCTATGGCAGCACGGGCACGGGTGCTGCTTTCCACGGCCGGACCCTACACGCGGTTCGGCTCCCCCATCGTGGCGGCCTGCGTGGAGCACCATACACATTACGCCGACATCACCGGGGAGACTGTGTGGGTGCGGCGGATGATCGATGCGCATCACGACCACGCGCAGCGGGCGGGGACCTTCCTTGTGCCTTTTGCAGGGTACGATTCGATTCCCTCTGACCTCGCCACGTGGATGCTCGTGCGACACCTTCGTGAATCCAGAGGCCAGGCAACCAGCCGTGTCTATGGGAGCTTTCGGTCGACGGGAGGGTTCAGCGGAGGCACCGCGGCGT
>JBMTAX010001093.1:0-1147 GCA_049429145.1 Myxococcota bacterium | reverse complement strand
CCGGGATTCGATCATGTCGACCCGGTGAAAGAAGCCACAGCCTCGGCGTCGCGGATGGGGTGGTAACAGACGAGGCCCTGGGCGTTCTCGAGAAGGGCGCGCAACAGGGCGGTATTCTCCCCGTAGGCACCCGCCGTGACGACGTCGCTCGCATCGGCAAGGACGACAACGCCCAACTTGCGTCTTACCCGGGCGGCGTGTGCGCGGGCGATGGCGTCGACGGGACCTAGGAAGCTCGGCGGCAATGCGTGGCGGGCCGACCACGCGAGTTCCGCGAGCTCATCGACGACTCTCTCAGCTTTCTCGAGGTCACCATCGGTCACGACCACCACCGACCACCCAAGCTCGGGGTGCGCGTTCCATGGATGCACAGTGCACAGGCTGGCGCTCAAGACCACGCCACGGCGCTCGAGCTGGCGCATGCGGCGAAAGATGCGCGAGAGGGGCCGCAGGAAGTCGAGTGTGGTGCCCCCGCCGAGGATCATGGGCAGACTTCGCCACGCGGTGGTGAGCGTCACCTCGCGCCGCGCGGCGTCGACGAGCAGGCGCGCCGCCCGTGCGCCCGTGCGGGCATGGTCGCGGTGGGGATTGGTGGCGTAGGCCACGAGGGCGTTGCAGCCGGCCATGACCTCACGCGTGACATTGCCATGAAGGTCAAAGCTCACGACCACGGGAACCTGTGGCCCGACGAGCGCGCGCACTCGACGAAGGAGTTCTCCCTCTGGCTCCACCAAGCCCTCCACTCCCATGGCGCCGTGCAGGCATAGGTACACGCCATCGACTGGTAACGCTTCTCGCAGCGGCGCGAGCAGGCGCTCAGTGACGTCGTCGAAGCACGCACCCGTCAGTGGTCCACCAGGTACGGCCCACGCTGACGCGAGCGGCAATAGCTCGATGTCGTTGTGTCGCGCGCATGCCTGCACGAAACCCGAGAGCTCACCGTCCTTGAGAAATCCTTCGGCCTCTGTCTCGCCTCTCCCGCAACGGGCGAGGAGCGCAGGTCCTTCCACGAGGTGAACGCGCGCAAAGTCGTCCATGGTGGTGGCCACGGGGGAGAGGGCGTTCGTCTCCTGGTTGAGGCGCCCGAAGGCCAGACGAAGTTTGCGGGTCATTCTCGTCGCCCCTTCAAGCGAGCGCGCAAGGCATC
>JBMTAX010001092.1:0-1148 GCA_049429145.1 Myxococcota bacterium | reverse complement strand
GCATGCGGGGCCTGTTGCCCGACGCGAAGAAGCTCGACCGCGGTGCCTACTATACGGTGCTGATCGCCTTTGCCCTCGTCGCTGTTGTGCTCGTCACAGGGGCGCTCTGGGCCCACTACGCCTGGGGACGGTACTGGGGCTGGGACCCCAAAGAGGTGGGAGCGCTGGTCATTTGGATTGTCTACGCCATCTACCTGCACGCGCGCGTCACCTACGGCTGGGTCGGCGTTCCGTCGGCGGTGATCGCCGTCCTCGGGTTTTTCGTCATCCTCGCAGGGTTTCTCGGGGTGAACCTCGGCTAGTTCGCCGACGGTTTGCACAGCTACGGATCGGCGTGAGGCGTGACCATTCCAACCTTGGCAATGATTGACCCGGTCCTCATCGACAATGTTACTCGGGAGACGACGTCATGACGCCCGTGGTTGACCCCTACCGCGTGCGGGAGGCGAGCTTTTTGCGGTCGAGTCCGTCGCTGGGCGCCTGCGGGGCAGTGTCGGCGCCCGAAATTGCCTTTCTTGGCCGCAGCAATGTGGGGAAGTCTTCGCTCCTCGGGGAGCTATTGTCTCGACCGAAGCTCGTGAAGACGAGCCGAACGCCCGGACGAACCCGAGACGTCAACCTATTCTCCGTATCTCTCAAGCGCGTGGTGGGGGAAGACACCAGCGAGGCAGATTTCATCTTCGCTGACCTTCCGGGCTACGGCTATGCGAAGGTGAGCGGGGACGAGCGACAGCGCATGGGCGGTCTGCTTACCGACTATCTCGCCCGTCGGGAGGGCCTCATCGCCGTGGTACAGTTGTTCGACCTACGCCACGCCCCGTCCCGCGAAGATGTGGCCGCCCTCGACGGGCTCAGGCAGCACGACTATGAACTCGTGCTTGTGGCGACCAAAGCCGACAAACTCACCCGCAACCAGCGGGGTGCCGCGCGGCGCCAGCTTGCCAGCGCTCTCGGGGTCGCCGCTGGCGAGCTCGTTCTTTTCTCGACGCTGGAACACACCGGCCGCGCCGAGGTTTGGGAGAGGCTTTGGCGAGCGCCAACGTGAATCGCGCCCCCGGGAGCAGCCGCGGGCTCTGGTCCGTGTGGCGGTTCGTCCTCGCACTGGTAGCTCTGTTTTCCCATCCGCTGGCCGCACAAGAGCGGCGGCT
>JBMTAX010001091.1:0-1150 GCA_049429145.1 Myxococcota bacterium | reverse complement strand
GACCTCGGACCCTTCAACCTTCCGGTGGCCATGTTGGTCGCCACAGTGAAGGCGACCCTTGTGGCGTCGGTGTTCATGCACCTCTGGTTCGACAGCAAGCTGAACCTCGTGGTGTTTGTGGTGACGCTCCTGTTCCTGGCCATCTTCATTACGTTGACGGCTTTCGATTTGCTCACCCGCGACTCTGTGGACCCCACGAAAGCGAACTATCGTCCCCGCGACGAGAAGGTGCAGCAGTACCTGGAGAAGAATCCTGAAGGTGGAGCGCTGCGGCCCCGTCTCAAAGATCCCGCTGACGCTGCCCTGAAGGACAAACTCATTCCACAGGATGCCGCGCACTGATTCATTCGCTGGCCGATAGGTGCTGACGAGGAGAGCCCCCTGGGGGGCTCTCTTCGTTTCAGGGGTGACCTCGCCCCTCCGTCGGGACAAGGCTCTACCGGAACGCGTCTCTCGCCAGAGACTTCAGAGCCCCTCTGCCTCCTGGGAGGCGTCGTCGGAAGGCGGAAGGGCCTCTGCTGGCTCCTCGACCGTCTCCCCAACGGGGCCAGAGGGGGCCGCGCTCGGTTCGGAGAGAGGCGTGTCGAAAGAACCCGGCTCCGATGGGAGCTCGCGGAGTTCTTCCGCGGGCGCCGAGGTGGGACCGGCCTCGCTCTCTTCGTAGAACTCACCTGTGCTCTCGGCGCCACCCATCGGTGGTGCTTCCTCGCGGGCCTCACCAGAAGAGGGCTCGAGGGGCTCGAGGGAGGCGTCACTGCCTCCCCGCTGACAAGAAGAGAGCGCACCCATCACGCCGACCCACAAAAGCACCTTGTTGAATAGCCGCAGTCTCATGCTGTCCTCCGTGCTGGTGGCGAGGAGAGCGGGAGACGTCCCGCTGTTCGGCGCACAAGGGCGCGTTGCGCCGCTCGAGGGCACGCCGGACTTGCTCGCCTCGCACGATGCACGTCGCACAAAGCCTGCCACCTATGCCGTTCCTCCCTTCGCAGTGAGGCCCTGCGCGAGATGCTCCAGGACGGCCGGCAGCTCATGGTCGCGCCCTCTGCTCGCTGACAACAGGCTCACTGCATGGTGTGTGGGCCCCGCCGCGCGTCAACCGCCGACATTGCCACGAAGGGGCTTTACCTCGACGGCGGCGTCGAGGAGACTC
>JBMTAX010001090.1:0-1152 GCA_049429145.1 Myxococcota bacterium | reverse complement strand
TCCGCCGTCAGGGTCAATCGTATCCTCGGACTCGCCGTCGTCCTCGTCCTCGTCCTCGTCTTCGTCGTCTTCGCCGTCATTGTCGTCATCTACGTCATCGTCGTCGCGGATACCGTCGTTATCATCGTCATCATCGATATAGTCGGGTCGACCATCGTTGTCGCGATCGAGATCCTCATCCTCATCGTCCTCGCCAGACCCATCGCTGTCGTCGTCCTCATTGTCCGCGATGCCATCATCATCATCATCCGTGTCTTCAAGATCGCTCACACCGTCCCCATCGCTGTCGATCTGCGCAAGAACGTTCTCTTCCCCTGCTGCATCGTCATCAAGTCCGTCCTCATTGCAGTCACAGGTCGACAGCTTCTTGGTGCTCACCTGGCCATTCCAGCTTGGCAGGACCGACTGGGTGGGCATGGCGTCGGGACTGGGAGCGACCCGCAGCACACGGACCTCTTCGGGGGACACAAGGAAGGCCGTCACGGGGCGTGTGGACGCGATGGGCAGGATGAACCCGCCATCGTCGTCAGGAGTGGTCCGAAAGGCAGTGCCGGAAGTGTCGATGACCAAAATCTCCGTCGTGCCCGTGGGCGCAATCCCCGCCAAGGAACGCTCGTTACCCATCAGTTCGCTGGCACTGCACCCGAGCCCCGCCGCGCAGAGTGCCAGGAGGAAAGCGTAGGTCGGCATTGATTTCATAAAGCCTCCGTAGCGAAGTTTTGCATCGCCCGGAACACGGGACCGAGGCAGACCTTCACCCGCAAATGATGGGAGAATGGCAAGATGGGGTCAGCCCGTCTCGCCAGTGAGTCGCGCCAGCGCGTTTTGCACCTCAGGATTCCCTGGTGCTCTGCGCGCGGCCTCAGCGAATGCCGCCTTGGCATCTGCAAGATTTCCTAGCCTTTCAGCAGCGAGGCCAAGGAAATGCGGTGCTCGCATGTCGCTGGCGTCGGCGGCACTGGCATCTTGCAGTGCCTGTAATGCCAGCTCCACAAGTGCCGCACCCTCGAGGAAATCGGTCCAAGCCACGAAACTACGGTATTCGGTTTGCTCGGGGGCAAGCTTCGCGGCACTCCGGAATGCCTCGCGCGCGGCCGGGATGTTTCCTTGCGACAGAGCCATTTTGCCCTCGAGGAACTGTGAATCGGCGTC
>JBMTAX010001089.1:0-1152 GCA_049429145.1 Myxococcota bacterium | reverse complement strand
GTTCTTTCGCTGGCGCCGGCGCACTGGTGCCAAACGCGGCAACAGCCCCAGACGCGTCAGCTCCTCGATAGCCGTCAGTTGTTGGGGCGTGGCGCAGTGCACGATGACGAGGATGACGCTGCACGCTGATCACGTCCCGACGTGGTTCAGTGAACGGATACGCTGGCCCCGGTGCCCGAAGTGGCCCTGTTCTTCCTATCCGCACGGTTACGGAGCATGCGGTCATGCGGCGGGTGTTCGGTGTTCTGTGACGAAAACGAGGGGATGGTTCAGCCTGCCGAAGGCAAGGATCCCTCCTGCTGTTCGGAGGAACTTTGCGGCCATGGCTTGTTCGCCGACGGCACAAGGCCGCAAATCACGCGCTGTTTTCAGGGAGCGCGACGACGTCTGCCCAAAGCCCCAAAGACACGCATCAGAAGAAGAACGAGGACGCTGAAGAGCACCCCGACGAAGAACTGGCCGAGTTCGCTGCGCCATCTTGACGGAGGCGGCCGCCGCCTCGCCGCTTCTTCGACGAGAGCGACCTGCCCCGGTGTCAACGGTGGAGGTCGGAGGAAACGCCCGTGATGAACGGCGGCGATGAATTCATCGGGCGGTCGGTATTGGTGCGCCAAGATGTAATGGGGGAGCAGTCGCGGCGCGACAAATGCTCGCCCCTCGTGCTCAACGACGAGGAATCCGTGTCCGTACGTGTCGAACGAGGCGTCCTTCCACGTGTGCCGCGGACGATCGGCTGGCGCGGCGCAGAGGTCACAGCAATGCCAGCCCAGAGAATGGTCCGAGAAGAACTCGTGCGCCAGTTCGGCAGCGACGAGGCGATCGATGACTCCCGCCGGGGTGGAACCTTCGCGTGAGTTATGTGAGCCAAGCCATCCGACCGCATGCATTCGCAGCGACGTCGGAACGGGCGCGCACTCCGGCTCCCAGAAAGGGGGCGCGTCAAGCAGCGACAGGTCCGCGATTGCGCTCATATCAAATGGCCATCCTAGCTTCGGCTGGGAGATATGACCAGAAGTTGTGTTCGGGGCTGAGCTAGAAGGGAGTGTCATGATTTCGGTGTTTGAGTCGGGTAGCCCTATCCCCGAGGGATACCCATGCCGAGACGCAAGAAGACCCAACAAGGCGCGTAAGACAAACGAAGCCACTTTTGGC
>JBMTAX010001088.1:0-1156 GCA_049429145.1 Myxococcota bacterium | reverse complement strand
GGCACGCCATTCTCATCGAGGACCTGCAGGGCCAACGGCGCATCTCTCGTCGATAAGCATGGAGGAAGCACGACCCGGCCGACGAGGGTCCCCGTCGGCGGGCTCGCATTCGCAGGGTCGAACGGGTTGGTCTCGTCGACACAGCCTGCCGAGGGGAGGTGCAGGAGTAGGGTGAACCCGATCCAAAGGGCCCGTGCGCTCGAAGGTCGACAGTCATCGACATCCATCGTTTGATCTCCCCATCACGGTAACTTCAATCGCTGAAAACTGTGCAATGGAAGGGAAACTATCAGTAGAGCCGAACGGTGAGAACCTCGGTGCCAGAGGGTAGAAGATGGTCGGCAACACTCGAGAAGCTGCTTTCAGGCACCTGTGTCTACGCCAGTCATCCCTGGCCTTGGACGACAGCAGGGAATGGAAGTGTCAGGGAATCTGGATGTCCGAAGGCGTCGCTCCTCGTCCGACGATCTCGTCCTCACGGTAACGCCCCACGTCGACCGCAACGGCCTGACGCCGCCTGAGGAGCTACGATGTTCGCCTCAGCAGACTGAGGCGAAAAGACGGGAGGGTGATCGCCCCGGCGGCGTCGCTGTGATTCCTCGTCCCCATGGCAATGGGCAAACGCAACACACCGACGCAGGAGCAGATGTTCCTCCCCACAACGCGCGGGGAAGGCCATCGCTTCACCTGAGCGCTCGACAAGCTGCTCCGCGAAGCCGACATCGACCCCAAGGTGGAGACCCTGTGCGAGCCGCCCTACGCATCTGCCGACAAACAGGGACGCCGCTCACTGCCGCCGAGCGTGTTCTTCCGCAGGATGCTGGTAAACTACTTCGAGGGGATTCACTCGGAGAGAGGCATCTGCTGGCGCTGCACCGACTCCATCTCGCTTCGAGATTTCCTTGGGCTTGGGAACTACATCGCAGTACCCGACCAAACCGCTGTGAGCCGTACGCGTCGTCGTTTGCCGGTCGATGGGTTCGATGAGGTGTTTTGCCTCGTGCTCGGCATTGTGGCGGAGAGAGGCCTCCTCAAAGGCCCCCTTCGAGGAGTCGATTCGAACTTCCTGCAAGCCGACGCCTCGATGAAGCACACATTTCCCACCCCCTACCGCAAAGCCCGTGCAAAACGAACAGCGCCGCCCGTGTCGCCGCTA
>JBMTAX010001087.1:0-1161 GCA_049429145.1 Myxococcota bacterium | reverse complement strand
GGCATCAGCGGCAGCCAGGGGACTCAAGGTTCCCAGCGGAATCGCTGTCCTCCCGGATGGCAGCCTGGTGATCGCCGAAGGTGGCGCACACCGACTCGTCAGACTGCACCATGGGAGACTCGAGCCCTACGCTGGCAGTGGACTTGATTCGTACTCCGGAGACGGCGGGGCAGCGCAGAGTGCCGGGATTCCACGCCCAGAAGGCATATCCAGTGACTCGACTGGCAGGGTGGCCTTGACTGACCTTCAGAATAATGTCGTACGCATCATTGACCAACAGGGGAAAATCGAACGCGTTATCGGCTCCCCAGGGTGGACAGGAATCGCTAGGGATGGCTCATTGGCGATCAGCCAGTTCCTGCGTTATCCCTATGCGACCATTTTTGATGGCAGGGGAAGATTGTACGTCTCCGACGTCATGAACTACCGAATTTTGCGGGTAGACTTGGATGGGTACGTCACCACGATTGCGGGCAATGGCACCAGTGGAACCGATTCGGATGGAATCAGAGCTTTGGACGCAAGCATTTCATGCATAAGCAGTATCTCGGTGGATGATGTGCGGCAGAGAATTTTTCTCGCCGATTCCTGTGCACATCGGATATTGCTGGTGCAGCACGATGGGAGCCTCGTTTCCGTGGCTGGAACCGCAGGACTCGAGGAGAAAGAGGAATCACGAGCGGAAGACACCGACCAAGATGGCCGTGCAGACGTATATGCTCCATCACGCTTGGCAAAACCATCATCGGTCGTGGTGGACCCGGCGGATGGTTCGCTATACGTTGCGGAACACACCGGTCATCAGATTCGGCAGATTTTTCTGCCTGACGGACTTCTGCACGCGGGTAATGATGGCAGTGCCAAAAGCGATTGGGCAGCCGGTCCTCTGTGTGAAGGCGCGGGGGCAGAATGCCCACTGTGCGCTCCCGACCGGGGATGTGCGGCCCCTATGTCCAAGGTCGTGGCAGGGAATGGGGTCGCGGGTTTTTTTGCGGACGGTGTTGCAGTCGAGGTTTCCGTAGTTGCCCCCTCTCATCTTGCGCTCAACAATGAAGGACATCTCTATGTTCTCGAGTCAGGGAGCGGGTATATTCGAGAGCTAGACAAATCATCTCCGCGGAAAATCTCTACGATCGCAGGAAGGAAATCACCGGCCGCACC
>JBMTAX010001086.1:0-1165 GCA_049429145.1 Myxococcota bacterium | reverse complement strand
TCGAAGCCACGAGTGAGCGGGCCTTGTGCCCGCTCTTCTCGTCAGAGAGGAAAGCCGTCATTCCTCCTCTTCCCTACGACCGCGCCAAGGGCCAAACGCATGACGATGACAGATTCGCGAGAGCTCGAGCAGTTGTGGGCTAGTGCCTATTTCGCGCTGCCCCGGCGCAGCGCAGTCGCCGTGCGTGGTCGTGATGCGACCGGCTTTCTGCACAGGATGAGCACTCAGCATCTCGAGTCTCTGGGTCCCGGAGACGCCACGCTCAGCTGCCTCATCAACCGCCAAGGTCGCGTGGTCGACGTAGCGCACCACATCGTGCTCGACCACGAGCACATCGCACTGCTCGGGGCGACAGGTGAGCGGCGAGACATCGTTGCATGGCTCGATTCCTTTCTCTTCGCCGAAAGGGTCGTGCTCGAGGACCTGACGGGCAAGGGGGCCTTTGCACTCCTGGCGGGTGGGCAGGCCGAGGCGGTGTTGTCTCGTCTCGAACTCATCCCGCCCGCGGCACCATGGGCCATGACCGCCGGGCAGGGGATGCACGCGGTGCGCACGTTTTCGCTCGGAACGTCGCTGCGCCCTGTGCCGTCTTTCCTCCTCTGGTCTGCGGACTTGGAGTCGTCGAAGCTGGAGCATCGTCTCGTCGAGGCGGGGGCCCGTTTGGCATGCGCGGAACGCTGGGAGACTTGGCGCGTGGCGGCCGGGGTACCTGGTGAGATCGAAACCGATGGGCGTGCCAATCCCCTCGAACTCGCCCTTCACGACGCCATTCATTGGAGCAAGGGCTGCTACATCGGCCAAGAGGTCCTCGCTCGCATCGACAACTACGGCAAGCAGGCCCGCCAACTGGTTTCGCTGCGGACCGACGACCCCACCGGCATTGTCGTCGGCGATGACGTGTTCCGCGAGGGCACCCTGATCGGGGAGGTGACGAGCGTGTCGCCCTGGGTGTGGGGCACGGAGCCAAACCTTCTCGCGCTGGTGCGTCACAAGGGAGACAGCGTCGGTGTTTCCTTCGAGGTCGGAGCCCCGCGCCATTGCGCCGTAGGCTCCCCGCGGGCGGCCGCACAAGCCCCTCACGATTAGCAAGCCGCAGCGCGCACAACCGTCATTCGGGCGGCGTTCCTATACGCGTTGTTGGGGCGCGGAGCCTTGGCGATTTGAG
>JBMTAX010001085.1:0-1168 GCA_049429145.1 Myxococcota bacterium | reverse complement strand
TCGACGAGGGAGCATTGCCCGATGTCATGGGATATGCAGACCTATACGCCCGGGTGCGGAGAGCAACCGACGAGGCCCACATGGAAGGGCAGCTCAAGGCGGAGATTCTGGCCGATCCAGGGCGGTACGTTTCGGTGGACGACGAGACGACACTCACGCTCCTCGACCAGAAACATGCCGGAAAAAAGCTCTTGCTGATCACCAACTCGGAGTGGAGCTACACAGACCCGATGATGCGTTTCGCCATCGAGCCGATGTTACCGGCGGGCATGACGTGGCGCGACCTATTCGACGTCGTGGTTGTCTCCGCGCGCAAACCCAGCTTCTTCACCGCCAGCAGCCCCCTCTACGAGGTCGTGAGTCCAGATGGGCTATTGAGACCGACGGACCGGCTCCGCGAGGGGGCCGTCCACGCAGGGGGCTGCACCCACCATTTGGAGCAGCACCTGGGCCTGTCCGGGGATGAGATTCTGTACATTGGCGACCACATGTTCGGCGACGTGCACGTGACGAAGGATGTGCTGCGTTGGCGCACTGCTCTCATTTTGCGCGAGCTCGAGGAGGAGATCCAGGTGGTGGAGGAGGCCGCGGCGGATTCGCGCCGCCTCGCGGCACTCATGTCGGAGAAGGAACTCCTGGAGGCGCAGCAATGCGAGACCCGTCTGTCGCTACAGCGGCTCCAGGGTGGGTACATGCAGGGGGGAGACCTCGTGGAGAGTGAGTTGCGGTCACGGGCCGCGTCGCTCAAAGACGAAATCATGCAGCTCGATGGCGTTATCGCTCCCCTCGCCAAAGCCGCGGCAGAGCTTGGGAACCCAGAGTGGGGTCTGCTGATGCGGGCAGGGAATGACAAGAGCCATCTCGCGCGGCAGGTGGAGCGCTACGCAGACGTGTACACGTCTCGGGTGTCGAACTTCCTCGCAGCGACGCCCTTCGTCTTCATGCGCTCCTCGCGAGGCACACTGCTCCACGAGCCCTAGCCGGGTGAGGCAAAATCTACATTCGTCGATTTGCGCACCCGGCTCGTTCTGCCGGAAGGTCTATTGCCAGACCCTGCCCCCGTCGACGGACCCTGCCGAAGTCACTGGCCTGCTTCAGCTTGAGGGTCGACGGCGGACCACCGTCTTGGACGTTGGGGTCGGCTTGCGCGGGGCCGAGGCAGTACCGA
>JBMTAX010001084.1:0-1169 GCA_049429145.1 Myxococcota bacterium | reverse complement strand
TTTGCTCGACGGGGAGAGGGTCTGGCAACAGACCCTCCGACAGAACGAGCCGGGTGCGCAAATCGACGAATGTCGAAGTTGCCTCACCCCGGTAGACCGGCTGGTTCGGACACTCGAAAAGCGACCCTCGTCGTAGCGGTAGTGCTTCCCCTTTCTCGCGCTTCACCCGTGCCCGATTCGCATGAACCGCTCGCGCCGTCTCGATGCCACCCTTGTCTGTGAATCGATGACGTCCACGCTTGCCTCTCTGCAATGTATGTCCGACAGCCCTCGTCTGTGAGCCGCTTCAGCGTCGTGGTCTCGTGATACCCCGTGTCGGTAACCCCCTCGGCCAAGGCCGTTCGGTGACAGTTCTCCCGGAGGAAAGGCTCCGTCGTCGTCGTGCTGTGCCGGAGGCGGGCGACATTATCCTCCACGATGTGCTCGTGCTTGTCATCGAGCCGGATCGTCCCGCTCTTCATACGGGTGAGCCTCTGAGAAGACCTCTCGCTGCCACGATGCCGAGCACGAGCAGGAACACCTTATCGAGCACACTGGCCAACAGGCGGCGACGTGTTCGGCTCATGGAGGGTTGGTCGGGCACCGCAACGGGACGCCCGAGACCGAGGAACTCACCCAGCGAGGAGGAGTCGGCACACCGCCAGCAGATGGAGCGCTTGGAAGGAATCGCCTTGAGGTCGCCCTCGAATATCATCTGGAAGAATAGGCCCGGTCGCAGCGAGCGGCGTTCCTGCTTGTCTGCCAATGCGAAATGCGGTCCGCAGAGACCCTCGACCTTGGCGTCATAACGGATCTCGCGAAGCGGCGTATCGAGGGCTTGGTACAAGCGGTGGCCTCCCCCGCGCGCCGTGGCGACGAAAATCTGCCCCGGCGTGGGTGTGGTGGCGCGTGCCCCGTGCTACGGCTCCATTGGAGCGAAGAGACACCTCAGGGTCGATCCCCCACTCGCCTCTTCGCCGCAGGCTGCTGCCTTCTTGGACCCATAGCCCGAGGACAAGAGAACGGGAATATTCATCAGGGAGCGCTGTGCGGTGGCGCGGAGCGGGCCCCCATTTGGGGTAACTGTCACCTCGCAATGCATAAGAAACCTAGGTCTCAGGGTGAGACGATCGAAAATCGTCGAACTTGACCTCGCAAAAGAGTGTAACGTGCTAATGGGGATTGGGAGG
>JBMTAX010001083.1:0-1172 GCA_049429145.1 Myxococcota bacterium | reverse complement strand
GACTTCCAGAAGTGTCGAAGTGATGACCGCGCTTCGGTCTCGCGGACCAGCCAGTGGCCGCGAGCCGCGAGCCCGGTCACGAACCGCGGTACACTCTCCTGCGTGGCCATACGGGGACCGCCATGACTGAGAGATACTCCGGTGCACCTCAAGATGCAGAAGCCGCTGCAAGACTGCTGGAGGGCCTCCTAGAGGGCTCTGGTTCACTCTCAAGGCCAGATGTGGTCCGTGCGCTGAGGATGGCCGTCGAGGCCCTCCGTAAGCAGCACGCTTCGTTTGTGCGGGCTGCAACGAAGGAGGCACCTGGCCGCCGTGGGCAACGCTGGAGTGCGGAAGAAGATGCGAAGATTGTCGCGGACTACGAGGCGGGCGTTACCGTGACGGACATCGCCGCGGAGCACGGCCGCTCACACAACGCCATTTTGCAGCGGCTGGCGAAGCTCGGGTACGTCCCTGAGAGTACCTATGCGTCCTTGGGTGAACTGCTGGATGAGGCTGTCAAGGCGAGCACCTGAGACGACACCGCAGCTGTCCCTGGGGGCACGCCGCGCGGGTGTCTTCTTGGCGATGTGGTAATCCCCCTGCTCTACCAGGAGGGACTGATGCGACGTTTGCCTGTCGTTGCCTTGCTTTCACTGTGCGCTTCTGCCTGTGGGCCTATTGGAGACACACCTGACGGGGAGGATGGTCTCCCTGGTGCGGCTGGCACGGCTGGCGATGTCGGACCTCAAGGCCCTGCAGGTGCCGACGGAGAGGACGCGGTAGACCCTCGGTGTGGCGTTGTGGGGGTGAATGTCACCATTGAGAATGCACTCGACGTTCAGGCGTTTGCGGGCTGCACGAGCGTGGGTGGGGACCTCATCATCAACGCGTCCGGCCTCACAAACATCGATGCCCTCTCCAGCCTGACGAGCGTGGGCGGTAGCCTCCGCATCGTCGGCAACAGTGAGCTGACGAGCCTGAGCGGTCTTGGTGCACTGACAAGCGTGGGTGGGACTCTCGAAATCAACAGCAACAGTGCCCTGACGAGCCTGAGCGGTCTCGATGCGCTGACGAGCGTGGGTGGGTACCTCTACATCCAAAACAACGGTGCGCTGACGAGCCTGAGCGGTCTCGGTGCGCTGACGAGCGTGGGTGGGTACCTCTACATCCAAAACAACGGTGCGCTGACG
>JBMTAX010001082.1:0-1173 GCA_049429145.1 Myxococcota bacterium | reverse complement strand
CCGCAAACGCCGGCATCGCCTCGACGTGGGCACGCTTTGAGTGGAACAAACTTAAAATCGAGGCCGAAGCAGTGGGTATCGTAGGACTCATCGAGGGCACCGCCACAAGCTCGAATGGCCTCGACGCGGTGAACAACGCGCTGCGCACCTACGACGCCGAGAGCGACAGTTTCGTCGATCAGCCCCTGTGGGTGTTGCAAGGAGGCTTCGCCCTCGAGTCGAGCTACGCGTTCTTGAACGACTCGCTGGTGGTGGGCCTCAACGGTGGTGTGGCCTCGGGGGATGATGCGCCTGGTTTCGGACTCCGCTCCGTGCTCGTGCAGAACCCGCGCCTTGGTGACCTTGACGGGCAACAGTATGGCGCGTGCCTCGAGTTCGACGCGGGTCCAGATGGTGTCGTGGGCAGCGCCGACGATCGCTGTATTCGGGTCGACAACAACCTCACGAACTTTAAGTTCGACCCTGACTACCAAATCGACATGATCTTGTTCCGCGAAGTGCTCGGCACCGTCACCGACGCGGCCTATGTAAAGCCCCACTTGACCTACTACATCACCGAGACGTTCGGCATTCGCGGCGATCTCATTTACTCGAACGCCCTCTACGACGCGTCGACCCCGGGCTTGCAGAGCCCCCTCGGTCTCGAGGGCGATGGCACCGTGTTCTACGGCAGCGACGATGGTTTCTACCTGATGCTGCAGGGCGGCGTGCTCTTCCCCCTCGCAGGGCTGAACCACGCCCGTGACCCCGACAACGCAAGCCTCGGGCGTCTTGTGGGTGGCCAGCGGGTGAACGAGCGCTTCCTGAACGCGCAGTTCGCTTACACGGTGCAGGCATACGCTGGCATCCAGTTCTGAGTGTCGAGGGCGCACGTCGCAGTTGTAGGCGGCGCGCGTCCCCGCGGGGGGAAGCGGGTTTGGGGAGGGCATTCCGCGAGCACAGCCCGTAAGCAAACGTGTCTGTTCCCGAACACTCTTCGGCTGCTTGAACGAGTGATGCAGGGTCGGGGCGAGGTGACGTCGGTGCGTGCCAGCGGTCGGTCAGCGGGTTGACCGAAGATCTCCGTCGTTGCGCCCTCCCGATCCGTCGCGCACACTGCGCGCGAACCAGCTTCGAGGGATATTTATGAGACGGCGTGCCCCTTCCTCGCTCACCGCAATGTGCCTCGGCCTT
>JBMTAX010001081.1:0-1175 GCA_049429145.1 Myxococcota bacterium | reverse complement strand
TGCTGCTGCAGGTGACGCAGCAACTCGGCAAGCTTCAGCCGCACCCGCTCATGGTCTTCGAGGGCCTCACGGGTCCCACGGCCACAACGGTGCGGCAGCTCATCCTCGACATGGCAGGCGTCACGAACCTCACGCGCGTGACACGCATGTCGGCCCGGACCGTGGGGTTCGACTGGCGCTTCGACGGCTTCGACATCGAGCAGCCGGACCTCACCCCCGTGCCACGCGACATCCCGACTCTCGGAGCAGCCACCCATGAGCAGCGGCTGTTCTCGGGCTTCGGGCCGCTGCCCAATGCGGTCTTCACGCCGGAGTCCATCCACCCCGCTGCCTTCCCCCAGCTCGCCGACCACCAAAAGGCGACCGCGCTTGCCGCCGAGGATCGGTCGCAGGCCGTCGCAGGACTCGCGCGCATCGACAATCCGGACAGGCACACGACCAAGACCATCGACTGCGCGAGCTGCCACTTCACGACGCCGACCGCGGTGCTCGTTCTGAACGGCGTCTACGGCATCGACGCGGCCTCCCACCCCGACGCCTACCGCGCCGACGGCTCTCTCGTACCGCAGACCGACCTCGAGCCGACGTTCGATCCCGTCGGCGGCTACAACATCCACGCCTGCAGCTACTTCGGGAGCGCAGCAGGCATCAGCCGGCGAACGGCCAACGAGTCGGCCGTCGTCATCGCCTTTCTCAAGACGCTGCCATAACCGGAGACCGGCTCAAACATATCGATCACCGTATGCTTCTTTCATCATGACGTCGCTCGTCATGCCCCCGAACATATCGACACCTGTCAGAAGGAGCTCGCGTGCCGCGCTGATGGGCCCCCCCATCCGCCTCGTCCCTCCGGGGCCGGCATCCCCAGCCGCCCTCAACGCACGGAGGCAGACCTCCTACCGCAGCGCATCGAGAAACGGACCAACCGCAGCGTTGAAGGCGGCGCTCTCCTCGAGAAATGGCGCATGCCCCGACTGCTCGAACGGCACCACCCGCACACCGGGAATCGACGCGACGGCCTGCCGATTCCGGCCCCACTGGACAAGACCGTCCCGCATCGCCCAGCCGACGAATACGGGCATTCGAAGGGCAGCGAGTCCTGCGCGCAAGTCCGCGTCCGGCTGGTTGAAGCTGGTCCACGCCTCCACCAGGCGCGGCGCGCTCTCGTATCCCGC
>JBMTAX010001080.1:0-1175 GCA_049429145.1 Myxococcota bacterium | reverse complement strand
TCACGACGAGGATGTGTTCTTCAGGGTTGAGGGTCGCAGCCTCCCCGGTCGTCCCGCAAGGGACGAGGCCTGAGACCCCAGCTGCGAGTTGTTGCTCGATCAGTTCGCGATAAGCGCCGAGGTCGAGGCTGCCATCGTCGTCGAAAGGAGTGACGAGCGCGGTAAAGATCCCGGAGAAACGAGGGGTAGTCATGGCATGTCTCTTTGAAGAGTCTTAATGGCCGCACGCGCTGCCGCAGCGTCTCGACCTTGAGGGCTGAGTTCGAGATAGCGACGATAGGAGACGAGCGCGGCACGGCCGTCTCGTCGTGCCCGACTGGCCTCCGCAACGCCGAGGTGGGCGTCGGCATGTTGGTCGTCGAGCTGAACCGCCCGCTTAAACTCCGCGAGGGCAGCGGCGGGATTGTCGAGGTCTAGGTAACTCCAGCCGAGACCCACCCGCGCAGCGACGGCGTCCGAGCGCAACGCCACTGCCTGTTGGTAAAGCGTCAGGGCGGTGCGGGTCTTCTCCCGCAGCCGCGCCGTCTCCGCCCGTCGCAGCAACTCGTCATAACCTTCATCAGGGGCGGCGGACGGCTCCCGGCTTGGAGCGGGGACCACCGTCGCCTCGGGTGCACTCGATGCGGGAGCGAAGAGCTGCTTGATCCCCTCCGGCCATGCCTCGGGCAGCCGGCTACGCCAGGTGTCCACGTTGGCTTCGAGGGCCTCACCGCGCGCGCCGGCAAGGACTCGACTCACGACGAGAGCTACCTCGAGTCGGGCATCCCCGGGCGTCACGGCGCGCAGCTGCTCCAATACCCTGGCGGCTTCTGCGAAGGACGCGATGCCGCGAGCGGCCAGCGCGCCGGACAACGCCTCGAGGTGTGCGCTCTCCCGCGTGACCTCCTCACCGGCGTTCCCTGCATGTCGCCGTGCTGCGGCGAGGTCAAATCCGAGTTCGGGGAGCGCCCCTTTCACGGCTTGGTAACTCGCGAAGGCGAGATTCGCCTCGACAGTCTCGGGCCCGACACGACGAGCGTTGCTGGCGAGGCGAAACGCCTGAGCGAGCGTCTCGTCGAGCTGTGCTCTCGCCGCATCCCTCTCGGCGCGCGTGCCGTCTGCGCCGGTCGTAGCGAGGGCATCCAGAAGACGGAGACGAAGCGCCACGACGAGTGCGCGATGGGCCTCCGCGCGAG
>JBMTAX010001079.1:0-1179 GCA_049429145.1 Myxococcota bacterium | reverse complement strand
GGTAGCGCATGGAGACGCGGGAACACAGCCCGCCGATCCAAATCGGCGTCCTCCCCGACGGCTCCACCTTGGCGCCGGGGCAACTCTTGGTGCTCGGGCGCAGCGCTACCCGCGCCGATTTCCAGACCTACTGGCAGACCTCCTTCGGAAGCGACGTGGTGTACCTCGACGCCGCTCTCGCGGGCGGGGGGGTGCCTAACGTCAACGGAGGCGAGACGTGGGCGCTCGTCTCGCCCGTGGGCACCGTGCTCGACGTGACCATCGCCGGCGAAAACAAAGACAGCTGCTATCACCGAGAGAGCGGGGGCTCTGGGACGAGCCCGTCCAGCTGGAGTGAAGGGGACATGAGTTCGGGTCGCCCGGGTGCGACTGCGCTGCCGACGAGTGGGGTCGGGCTCGTCTTCTCGCAGTGGTGTGACGCCGAGATCTACCAGTACGAGTTCCTCGAGCTGTACTACGCCCCTTGACGGCGACGTGAAGCCACCGGCGACGCTCGTCAGCGTCGACGGCCGCGTCCCCCTTTGGGGGTCGCGCCCCGAGGACCCCCACGAGGAGACGGCTGCGCTCGGCCGGCGGAGTTCTCGTTGCGCCCGGCGCCTCCTCGTCGTGATTCGCCGCGCCCCTGCGGCCCCTCGCGCCCCATTGGGCGGCCCCGTGCACGAGGGCCATCACCGTGTGCGGCAACGCGCGACTTGTGGCCTTGTTTCGCAAGGAAGCGATCCCATGGGTGCTGGTCGCGCCCCTGCTGCAGCAGGATGTCGACGGGAGCGCCATGTTGCTCGTGAATGGAGACGAGCCGCATCGCCACCTGCCGCTTGCTGACATCGACGCCGTCGATGGCGACGAGCACCCGGTCTCCGACGCCGACCTCGAAGCCCGAGCGGCCGAAGAGCCGCATACGTAGCTCATCATACTGCAGGAACTCCGAGGCGATGGTGGCCACAGGCACCATGCCCTCTACATAGGGCTCGTCGAGACGCACGAAGGCCCCGAATTCAGCGCAACCTGCCACCGTGCCCATGAACTCCTCGCCGACCTTGTCACGCATGATCCACGTTGCGAGCAAAGCGTCGATGGCGCGCTCGACCTCGGTGGCGCGGCGCTCGGCATCCGACGAACGTGCAGCACTCTCTTCGAGGAGATTTGTCTTGGCCTCGTGCTCTTCCCCTTTGGGACGAT
>JBMTAX010001078.1:0-1181 GCA_049429145.1 Myxococcota bacterium | reverse complement strand
CCCAAGAACGCAGGCAGGGCGAAAACCCGCTGAAGAGGCTTTTCGCCTCAGCCTGTTAGGCGAAACACACCTCGAGGGCCTCGTCGAGAGTGCGCACGGGGATGACCTCGAGTCCCCGGGGGACCTCCAGGCGGTCAAGGTTGCTCTGCGCGAGGAGCACCTTGCTGAACCCGAGTTCCCGCACCTCTGCAAGACGTGCCTCTGCCCGTTGCACAGCGCGCACCTCCCCAGAGAGCCCGACCTCCCCGAAGGCGACGAGGTCTTGTGGCACCGGGCGATTTCTCAGGCTCGATGCGAGGGCGAGCGCGACGGGGAGGTCGGCGGCCGTCTCGGTGAGCGAGACCCCACCCGCGACGTTCACAAAGACGTCGTGACCCGCGAGAGACATCCCGCAGCGACGCTCGAGCACGGCTGCGATGACGGCACAGCGCGTCGAGTCGATGCCCACCGTGGTCCGACGAGGGTTGCCGAGAGGCGTCGAAACACACAGACCCTGCACCTCGACGAGAATGGTCCGCGTGCCCTCGAGCGCAGCGGTGACCACTGAACCGGGTGCGCCTGCCGGGCGTTCTGCAAGGAATAGCGCCGAGGGATTGTCTACCTCGGCGAGACCATCGCCGCGCATCTCGAAGACCGCGCTCTCGTTCGTGGAGCCGAAGCGGTTCTTGATGGCTCGCAGCACGCGATAGGGGCCAGAGCGCGTGCTTTCGAACGAGAGCACCGTGTCGACCATGTGCTCGAGGGTCTTTGGACCCGCGATGGCGCCCTCTTTGGTCACATGGCCCACGAGGAAGGTGGAGATGCCACGCACCTTCGCGAGGTGCATCATGCGGGCGGTGACCTCTCGCACCTGGCTCACACTGCCTGGGGCTGCCTCGAGCTCGGGCACATAGACAGTCTGCACGGAGTCGAGCACCAGCGCGTGAGGCGCGGTGCGATCGATCTCCGCTTGAACCACCTCGAGGTCGGTCTCGGCGAGGAGCAGGAGCTCGTCGTGAAGGGCGCCGAGGCGCTCGGCGCGAAGGCGAGTCTGTGCCACCGACTCCTCGGCCGACACGTAGAGGGTGCGCAGGCCGGCGGCCACGGTGTTAACTTCGCCCAGGGCTTCGATCGCCGCCAGGGCCTGGCGGAAGTTGCGCTCCTGCACCTCGTGGGTCACCACCACGATCTCGGCCTGGCCG
>JBMTAX010001077.1:0-1183 GCA_049429145.1 Myxococcota bacterium | reverse complement strand
ATTCCCGGTGCCGCGGCGTTCATCGAGACCAATGTGTTGGGGACTTTTCGATTGCTCGAGTGCGTGCGGGCCTATTGGAGCGACCTGCCAGAGACGGGCAACGAGGTCACGAAGGGCAGCTTTCGCTTTCTTCATGTGTCTACCGACGAGGTCTACGGTAGCCTTGCGCCTGACGCCCCCGCGTTTACCGAGACGCACCCCTACGAGCCGAACAGCCCCTACTCAGCGAGCAAAGCGGCAAGTGACCATCTCGTCAGGGCGTGGCACCACACTCATCGGCTTCCGGTGCTCACAACGAACTGCAGCAACAACTACGGCCCCTATCACTTCCCGGAGAAGCTCATCCCGCTGGTCATCTGCAATGCCCTCGAGAAGAAGTCCCTGCCCATCTATGGCGATGGCCAGCAGGTCCGCGATTGGCTGTACGTGAAGGACCACTGCGCAGCCATTCGGCGTGTGCTCGAGGCCGGAAAGCCGGGGGAGACGTACAATGTGGGTGGCTGGAACGAGAAGCCCAACATCGAGATCGTGCGCACCATCTGTGCGCTGCTCGACGAGCTGCGGCCCCGTGACGACGGCCACGCCTACGCGGAGCTCATCACGTATGTGAAAGACCGCCCAGGGCACGACCGTCGCTACGCCATCGACGCCACCAAGGTCGAGCGGGAGCTCGGCTGGCGACCGACCGAGACCTTCGAGACTGGGATTCGGAAGACCGTCGGCTGGTATCTCGAGAACGCGGCTTGGGTCGACGAAGTGCGCAGCGGCGCCTATCGAGAATGGCTCGCGACCAACTACGAAGGGCGCGACGCGAAGCCGACGGCCTGAGGCTGCTCATTGTCGCTCTGCGGAAATGGCGCCGGCCCCTCCGAGGGTTGGCGCCATTTGTATTTCTACCCGTCCGAGTCGGTCTGAGAACCGGCGGCAAGATGACGTGCCTATGACGTGCGTACGGAATTTCGGCAAAGGCAGAACGTGAGGACATCGGCCTGCGGGTACACAGGAGAAGCCAATGAAGAAGAGCAAGTTTACCCAAGAGCAGATGGTCTGCATCCTTCGGGAAGCCGACGAGAAAATGGTGTAGCCCCCGTTTAGAACGGACAGGCAGAAGGAGCCTGTTCGAATGAACGAGAAGGGTAATTTGTCGCCCACCAGCCCAATACGTCGGCATAGCCACACGGAG
>JBMTAX010001076.1:0-1183 GCA_049429145.1 Myxococcota bacterium | reverse complement strand
GGCCATTACAGCGCTTCTTTCTGTTGATATTGTCGTTTTCACCGCTCTGTTGCACGTCACAGGTGGCGCTTCGAACCCATTTAGTTTTCTGTATCTCGTCTTCCTGGCTCTCGCGGCACTCATGCTTGAGCCCACTCAGACGTGGACACTCGTCGGCGCTAGTGCGCTGGGTTTCGGAACGCTCTTCCTCACCGACGGTCAGACCGCTCATCACGCCCATCACGGTGGCGATGCCATGGCGCGAGCGATGCGCCTTCATCTCTTCGGGATGTGGCTCGCATTCTTGGTTGCGGCCACCTTTATCGTTTCATTCCTTCAGCGACTCACCCAAGCTTTGCGCGAGCGGGAGCAGACAATGCGTCGCCTCGAGGAGGAGAAGGAGCGACAAGGGCACCTCGCCTCGCTGGGTACGCTTGCGGCAGGTGCCGCTCACGAGCTCTCCACCCCGCTATCGACAATCGCCGTCGCGGCGTCTGAACTCCTCCATGGGCTTGTCGATGTGAAGGCGGCGGCAGATCTCTTACCGGATGTGCGCCTCATTCGCGCTGAGGTCCAGCGCTGTCGTGGCATCCTTGAGCAGCTGGCCGTCGATGTGGGATCGAATGCCAGCGATGAATTACGCCCAATAATGCCAGGGGCTCTCATCGAGCTTTCCTTGCCCGAAGATGACTCTCGTGAACGAGTGCGAGTTCACATTGATGCGAGTGCCGCCACACAAATGGTCTCGCTTCCGCCGAGGCTGTGCAGCCGAGCAATTCGGGGTTTGGTCAACAATGCGCTTCAAGCAGGTCCGGGCCAGGTTGACATCACCGTGGAAATGACTCCGGAGAGGCAGCAACTGCGCTTCCGCATCCAGGACCAAGGACGGGGCATGTCACCTGAGGTATTGTCCCGCGCAACGGAGCCGTTCTTTACGACCCGTGCGCCGGGGGAGGGCATGGGTCTTGGGCTTTTCGTCGCGCGCGAGGTCCTCGAGCGGCTCGGTGGTGAGTTGCACTTATTCTCTCAGCCGAGCGCGGGGACTCTCGTCGAGGTTTTCCTGCCGGTCTTGAGCCGCATTGGAAAGGGACAGCATGACTGATTCGAGTGCAACCCGACCCGCGGTGTCCTTGCTGCTTGTAGATGATGATGAAAGATTGCGGACGCAGCTTGGCCGAGCACTTTCCCGGCGAGGGTTCGAGGT
>JBMTAX010001075.1:0-1184 GCA_049429145.1 Myxococcota bacterium | reverse complement strand
CTACAAGTGGATTCTGCACGCCACGGTAGCGACGGGTGGAGGCACGGGCACCACCACTCGCACCTTCGAACTGGTCGAGAGCACGGTGGGGGCGAGTGATCTGCCCGTCGACACACTTGTTCCTGGACTCTTGGCCGGTGCGCCCGATGCGCGTGCCTATAAAGATGTAGGCCTTCCCTTCACCCGAGAACGTCTGCTCACCGTCGTCGACCCACGCGAATTGGTGCCGCAAGAAGCGGGCACATACACCCACCTGCTGCAACTTTGGGTCTCTGATCGGCCGTTCACGCCGGGCGTGGCCAACATCGTTCCGCAGGCTGTCGACGGAGAGATCGACCAGCCCGCCGATAGCGTGAGCTGGCTCATTGAGGTTCTCGATACCCCTGAGTGTGCCACGGCTACCCTCGTCGAGGATGCGCCATGAATCGTCCCGCGCGCTCTCTGGTCGCTCTCCTGTTTCTCGGCGCCTGTGAATCCTTGTTTGTCGACGTCATCGATGGGGGGGCCTGCCTTTCCGATGAGGACTGCGCGGCGCGCGGGGCAGAGCAGGTTTGCGTCATAGGGGTATGTGTCGACGCAGATAACGGGGCCCTTGACCAGGTGCACCTCGAAGTGCGGCCGAGCGATGACAGCGATCTCGCGCCCCAACAGTTGCTCGAGGTAGACACTGGCACAGACGCCACCCGCGCTGAGATCGTCCTCAGGTCGACGGTGCTGGCTCGAGGTCGTGTCAGCGATGACGAGACGGGAACGGGCCTTTCTTCCCAAGTCCTCGCGGTGCAGCAGGGCGGCATACCAGGGCGCGCCTTGGTGGTGACCACGACCTCCGACGGGCCGGAGGGACGCTTCTCCCTGCCTCTCGTGCAAGACGGGACCTACAGCATGTCCTTCTGGCCGACGGATAGTCGTCGCGTCCCCGTCTTCTTTCCCGACTTCGTCGCGAGCACTGGCGCTGGTAGCTTCTTCGACAACGAGCCCGTGACTTTGCTCGGCGCCGATTCGCTGGTCCTGTTGGAGGGGCGCGTGATCGCTGGGCCAGGCAGCGCGGCTTTGGGGGTAGAGGGGGTGGAGCTGCGGATCCTCGACGGGACCCGCCGGGTGTCATCCTTGGCGCGCACTGACAGCGAGGGGGCATGGCAGTTGTGGGTTCCCGAAGCCCTCGCCGCACGTCCTCTTACCCTCGA
>JBMTAX010001074.1:0-1186 GCA_049429145.1 Myxococcota bacterium | reverse complement strand
CGCTCGTTCGTCGTCGACACCGTCGCTCCGACGGTGAATCTCGCGCCGGTGGCCGGTGACGACGTCATCAATGCCGAGGAAGCGGCTGCGGTGACGCTCTTTGGCACGACGACGGGCATCGCCAACGGGCAGCTGGTGACGGTCACCTTCGCTTCCGTGCCCGAGCCCCTTACTGCCGAGGTGCAGGAGAGCGCCTGGTCGCTCGCCATTCCGCCTGCACTCGTCGCCTCGCTGGCTTCCAGTGAAACGTTGTCTGTCGACGCCAGCGACCTCGCCGGCAACCCCGCCGTGACCGTGGAGCGGCTCGTCACCGTTGACCTCGTACTCCCTACGGTATCCGTGGTCACAGCAGACCCTTTCGTGGTGGGCACGCTGCAAGACGAAGACGCTGACCCCGGGATTCTGACGTCGATTGAGGTGGAGGTCTCGGGGGTGCCTGCTGGCTCCGTGGTGTCTGTATTCGTAGGTGCCGCCAAGGTAGGGGAGCAGGCGGTCGAGCTAGCCGTCGAGGATGACTCCGCCGTCGTCATCACGGTGCCTGTGCGCCTTTTCTCGAGCGACACCTATACCGTGAGCGTCTCAGACACTGCGGGCAACGTTGCGGCTGCTGTGTTCGACGTCGAGGTCAATGCCGACTTGTATGCGTGTGAACTCCTGTCGCCCGTTCCCTCGGCCGGCAACGTTGTGGTCAACCAGAGCCTCGACACAGAGAACGGCGGTGACGCGCAGGTGGTCTTTACGTTCTCGTGCCCTGCGCTGCCGGCAACCGCTTCCGCATCTCTCGTGGTGGCCGGTGTCCTCAGCGAGGCGGCGGCGTCCATCAGCGCCGCTGATCCCGCTGTGGTTACCTTTGCCGCGGTGACCCTCGCTGATGGCTCGACCGCTACTGTGGCGCTGACGGTCAGCGATGGGAACACTGCGGGGGGCAGCTCGGCGTACAGTGTGGTGACCGACGTCACGGCGCCCACAGTGACGATGACGAGCAACGACGCTCCGCTTTCTATCGGAGAGACGGCGACCATCACGATCTCGCTCGGTGGTGCGAGCGAGGCGTTGACGAGCGCAGATGTGAGCGCAACCGGCGGGACGCTGAGCGGGTTCTTCGGGAGCGGCACGAGCTACCAAGTGGTCTTCACTCCGACTGCGGCTAGCACGGGGGACGCGGTGGTGACGGTGGCCGCTGGTG
>JBMTAX010001073.1:0-1188 GCA_049429145.1 Myxococcota bacterium | reverse complement strand
ACCTGTCCTTCGTCGCTCCTGGCGCGGCGAGAGGTATCTACGGACCGTCGCTGATCCCCCATTGTGGACCCCCCATCGCAGAGGGCCTCGCCGCGCAGGCCTGCTTGCTGTGCCGGTCTTCCCGAGACGGGCGTAGTAAGCAGGCATGCGCCCTGCATTCCTTTCTGTCATCGATGAACTTCGGTTTCCCCATGGGAACCGAGAGCACCACGAGGGCAATGGAGTCATGGCGCACGGGAGGGAACGATTTATCAGGCGGGGGCCATTCCCAGGGGAAGAGCCCGATCTCACCGTGCGGGAAGGTGGGTGGCATTACATCGCCCTTGGCCTCGCGGTCGCCCTCACGTTGCTCAGCGTTGTGGTGATGGTGACGTGGCCATTCGCCATCTTGGCTTGGATGCTCGTGGCAGGCCTCTGGCTCGTGCACATCGGCGCGAAGAAACTGGTGCGCACTCGAGGCGGAGAAGACTGACGGACCCTTCGTCTTGATTACCGCGACGAATTGCGGAGAATGACGCAGCCTTCGCTCTGCACCTCGATTCGACCCTCGTCATCGATCTGACAGGCGCCTGTACTATCTAGCCGCACCGTCCACGGGGCGCCCGACGCAGGAAGGCCAAGCCGGAAAGGCTCGAGCCCTGCAGCCAACAGCACATCACCCCTCTGCATGATGAACGAGTTCTTGCTCGGAACGACATCGAAATGCACGTCTTCAAAACGTCCAGCCCACAGGCTTGTCGTGGAGCGCCGCAGCGCGAGGAGCGCGCGATACCACGTGAGCATGTCTTCGCCTGCGGGGCGATGCAGCTCTTCCCAGTTGACCTTGGCGCTCAGGAACGTCGAGAGAGCCCCGGCCGGCGAGACCTCTTCCACGGGGTAGCCGAGCGCAGCCAACTCACGCGTCCTGCCACGGTCCACCGCCAAACAGAGCTCTTTGTCGTCGTCGCCACAAAAATACGGAAACAGGGACTCAGTGGCCCATTCCTCCCCTTGAAAGAGGAGAGGAATGCAGGGACCAAGCAGCAAGACCGCAGCGCCGATCTTCTGCCGCGCAGTTGACACCAGATGGGTAGCTCGTTCGCCTCGAGGTCGGTTCCCCACCTGGTCGTGGTTCTGCCACGATACACAGAGCGCTGAGCCACTGATGCCTTGGGGCGCGCGACCGTGCCGCCGTCGCACGACAGGCAG
>JBMTAX010001072.1:0-1189 GCA_049429145.1 Myxococcota bacterium | reverse complement strand
GCTCTGGAACGACTGAAAAGTTCAATGGTTTCAAGGGGTTGCAAAATAGTGACCCCTCCCAGTGCAAGTGGACGACAGGCGTGGTAGATTAGAACCATGAAGAACGAAACGCGGTTCATCAAGACGGTGTGCATCGAGGTCTTCCAGGACGACTCCCCCGACGTCGCCCAGGCGCTCGCGGAGGCCAAGGCCTCGAGCAGCCACCCCGGGCACCAGGTGCTCGGCTCCCGGTTCCTCTACGCCCACCCGGGCAACCGCGACGGGCGCTGGGTCGGCATCGACGTCGACCTGGAGCTCGACCCCTCCAAGTGGGACAACATCCGCTACGAGTGATCGTTCCCGTGCACTCCGACCCAGACAGTGGTATCCTAATCTAGTCAATCAACCCACTCACCCCCTGCATCAGAAAGAGAGAGAAGACACAATGACCCAGACCATGAAGACCATCAAGCTCACCCCCGCCGTCAGCAACAAGCCCTGCGACATCGAGTACCGCCTCAAGCGCGCCCCCGCGCGCGCGTCCGAGTGCCGACAGTTCCTCGAGGGCATCGACACGGGCACGCCCATCGGCATCGCCCTTCAGAACGCCCAGGAGGTCGCGCGCGGCCTCGAGGCTGCGGTCGCCGAGATGCGCAGCGCAGCGCCCCAGAAGCGGATCCACGGCAAGAAGGCGAAGGCCGCCGCCGGGATCGTCGAGGAGCCGAAGGCCCCGAAGGGCAAGCGCGGTCGCAAGGCGAAGGCAGCGGCTCCGACTCCCACCCTCGACGAGGTGCTCGAGGCAGTGGAGGAGCAGCTCGACGCAGCGGCGGAGTGAACAGACGAAGGAGGATGTCGTGCCCCGGAAGAAGGCGCAGCCCAGGAGACAGATTCTGGGCTACCCTGTGATGGTGACCCGCAGCTGCCTGGCGTTCGACGACGTCCAGTGGAAGGAGCTCGGGGACGAGTACGACAGCGTCGAGCTGCAGCCGGGCCCGTTCTTCCACCTCAAGAAGGGGCAGGTCGGCCTCGCTGTGTCGACCAAGGGCTCGAAGGTTCTCGTCCTCATCAGGGGCCGACTTCTTCCCATCTCGCGAAGTGACATCAGCCCGTGCAATGAAGCTGCTTAACCTGGTACACTAGACACATCAACTGAGGAATCCCACGTGAAGCAGCCCAACACCCACATTCTCAAGCTCAACATCGGCGACAG
>JBMTAX010001071.1:0-1189 GCA_049429145.1 Myxococcota bacterium | reverse complement strand
CCACCCAAGGCCGCAGGCAGCCAACAACCCGCAGGAGCATGCTATGGCCCCCGCTTGTCAGGGCTTCGACGCCTCGACGGTTTCCTTCGTCCCCGCACCCGCAGCGGCATCGGATGCCGGGTTTTGGGCAGCGGCGTTGTCGCCCCCCGGTGCCATTTCGGTCTCAGGCTTGCCTTTCGGCAACGTAGATGCCCCCTGCGGCGCTTCGACAGCGTCGAGGAACTTCGGCTCCGGCGTGGTGGGCCCATCCTCCGTCACCCATTCGAGGACCGTGAATTCCACTCGTCGATTCCGTTCCCGGCCTTCGGCAGAATCATTGTCGGCGATCGGCTTGGTTTCCCCGAAGCCCTTTGTTTCGAGGCGCTCGGACGCCACTCCTTTTTTCACCAGATAGGTCTTCACCGCGTCGGCGCGCGCCTGCGAGAGCTTTAGGTTGAACTCATCCTCTGCCTCTGCATCGGTATGGCCCTCGACAAGGAGGCGTCGCACTTCGGGGTTTTTGACCATGGTGTCGGCGATGGCATCCAGCACAGGGAAGCTCTCAGGCAGCACCCTCGACAGGTTGGTCGCGAAATACACCTTCTCGCGGATCTCGATGCGCTCCTTGGTGACCTTCACCTCGTAGGGTTTCTGATCGGGACAACCATCCTCGTCCTCGAACTCGTTCTTCGACTCTGGCTCATTGGGGCACTTGTCGGTCCGATCATCGATGCCGTCCTGGTCATTGTCGGTCTCGGGGCACCCATCGTCGTCCTCGAAGCCGTCTTTGTCCTCGGCGGCGTCTATACATTTGTCGTCGAGGTCGCGAAGGCCATCCCCGTCTGTGTCCGGACAACCCGCCAATGATTCTGCGCCCGCTGTATCCGGGCATTGATCCGCTACGTCTTCAACGCCGTCTGCGTCGCGGTCGGGACAACCGGCGAAATCGCTGACCCCAGGCACCAGCGGGCACCGGTCATTCTCATCGCGCACACCGTCCCCATCATTATCGGGCTCAGGGCACCCATCGCTGTCTTCGAAGCCATCGACATCTTCGGGCTCGCCAGCACAAGAGTCATCGCGGTCGAGAATGCCGTCACCATCGCGATCGGTGTGTCGACGCAGGTAGCGAAGCCCCACGAGGACCCGCGCGTCAGGTGTGCCGTATCCAGCAAGGAGACCCGTGCCCAGGACTCCGAACGCCTCGAAC
>JBMTAX010001070.1:0-1189 GCA_049429145.1 Myxococcota bacterium | reverse complement strand
AGGAGCGCCCCCGTCCTCGCGCTAAATTTCGGTCTACCTTGCTCTAGCGACCGTCCCTAGCCTCCTCGCGTGACCTCGGACCTCGACCCTCAAGAGCAGCAGATACTCGACGAACTCGCCGCCTTCGTGGTGGTGTGGGGCGAGTACGGCGAACTCATTTGGTGGAACCGCGTTTGTGGCGAGATGACGGCTCTCGGTCCGTTTCCGTTGAAGACCGGATCCATCGAGGCGTTCGTTCCTTCGACCCACATCGACATCGCCACGGCATTTCTGCAGCGGGTTTGGCGCGAGGGCGCGTGCTCTGAAACCTATCCCATGCTCCTCCACGATGGTGAAATCATTCACACGCGCTGGTCGGCAAGACGCATCGACAGAGCAGGGCGCAGCTTGGTGCTCGGCGTCGGGCAATCCCTGCTCGGCACGCTGGAGCAGAAGTGGGTTCTACGCGGTGTCGCCCCGCCAGAAGCGGAGGTTCGTCTCGAAGACGCCATATGGGTCGATGACACACTTCACATCGTGGATATCTTTCCAGGTGCAGCATTCACTTTTCGGGGAACGCTGGAGGACCTTCGTGGCTTCCCGTTTCTCGAACTCATCGCTCCACGCGATCGATCGACGCTGCGGCGTGAGCTTCATAAGCTGCAACGAGGCGAGGGGCTCGCGCTGAAGTCGAGTTCCATTCCCACGCTTCAGGGCATGCGGCGTGATGGGGAACTCATTCCCTTGTCGCTGTGGGCAGTGCATGCGCCACGAGAAGGCACGGGAGGCTATGTGCTCGTCGTGCAGCGTACGCGGGAGCTCCAGCGAGTGGCGTGGGAGCGACAGCACGCCATCGCCCTGGTGGAGAGCATCGTGTCGACCGACACCGGAGCTGATGCAGCGAAGGCGTTGGCGGAGCAGTGCGTCCCCGCTCTCGCTGACTTTTGCTACATCGAGCTCATCCGCAACGGAAACCACGCCTTCGCGCGGCATCGCGACGAGGAGAAGTCTGCCATCCTCGAAGAACTCTGTCGGCTTCGGCTTCTCGGGGGGCGGCGCAACCCCATCCGCCGGGTCCTCGAGCAGGGCCGTGGTCGGGTCTATTCCTTCCTGACGCCTCGAACCGTCGCCAGCATTGCGAATTCCGCCCAGAAGCGCGCGCTGCTCCACGAGCTGTGTCCGCGATCCCTTTGGCTCATGCCTTTGCGGG
>JBMTAX010001069.1:0-1192 GCA_049429145.1 Myxococcota bacterium | reverse complement strand
CTCACCGGGCGCGCATGCGGGCGGCAGGAAGCAATCGTCGCCCTCTGCGGTGGGGTAGTAGCCCTCGGGGCAGACGGTAGCGGCGTAAGGCGCTTGGACGCAGCCGGTGCCGCTGGCGGTGGGCTCGAGACCTTCGGCGCAAACGCAGCCGTTCTGCTCGGCGTCGTAGACGAAGCCGTTGCCACACTGAATCCCGGCGAGGCAGGCGTTGCGGTCGGCGTTCAGGAAGGTGCCGGTGGGGCAGTCGAGCTCACACTTCTCACCGTTCTCGCTGAGGACGGTGCCGGTGGGGCAGTCGAGTTCACAGGCCTTGCCTGCGCCATCGAGCTTCTGCCCTTCGGGGCAAACAATCTCACCGCCGCAGCCGGCAGCGCTGACGACGACGCCGGCGAACCCGAGGGCCGACAGCGCGCGCGTCAAAGGACTCATTTCACGCTTCATCATAGACTCCACGTCGTGGTTTTTAGTGCACTGGGCACTATGCCCAGGAAGTTTGGGGAGAGGGTGCCCCCCCTGATGCCGAGAGTGGGCGGACCTTGCACTGGCCGTTGGTGAGGAGTCAAACGTTACAAGCAAAAAAAACCTGACAGACGGGAATAAAAGTCTGATGCCACGCAGAAGGTGAGGCTAGACGCCGACGGAGCAATCCGCGCCGGAGGAATCAGAAACGAAGTTCTATTTCCGGGCGCGAGTGCTAGGGGAGAAATGGACCGCGGTCACGGGCCACAGAGCCGCTCGGCGGTTTCTAGCGTGAGGGACAGCTGGGCTCGGTGCACGTCGACGCATTCGGCGAACAAATGAGCGTCGAGGCGGCATCGGCAGCACAACAGAGAGTCTCTGCGATCACACACAGAAGGCCGCTGTTGTAGCTGACTTCGAACGTCGACGGTGCGGGTTGAGCGATCGCCGCCGCGTGGAAAATCGTGAGCAGCGCGGGGTTGTCTGTCACCATAAAGCGCGTTCCCACGGCAGTGAGCCGAGGAACCTCGAGGATCTGCAAGGCAGGGTTACTGACCACTTCAAAGGAAGCCCCGACGGATTGGAGTGCTGGAAAACGCAGCCTCGCGAGCTGGCCGGCCTGGTCACCAGACACGACCAACTGTCCTCCCACCGTCTGCAACGCGACCAGCCCCACGGGGTCCTGCTGCGATGACGACGCTGTCTCGACAATGCCGAGGTTATCGATCAAGCG
>JBMTAX010001068.1:0-1192 GCA_049429145.1 Myxococcota bacterium | reverse complement strand
GCCCCCCACCCAAGAACGCAGGCAGGGCGAAAACCCGCTGAAGAGGCTTTTCGCCCTGCCTGCTGGTGCCAAGGGTGAGAAGTTGTGGTGCCTAGCGCACCATCGACTTCAGCCCCTGAAGCTCTTTTTTGGTGAGGACGCGATAGTCCCCAGGGCGAAGTCCGTCGACGGTAAGGTTCCCGAAGCGGGTGCGAAGCAACTTCATCACGGGGTGGCGTATGCGCCAGAACATGCGTTTGACGAGGCGGTTGCGCCCCTCGGTGATGGTGATCTCTACCCAGGTGTTCCGCTGCACCTCTTCGATGATCTCGACGTGGGCCGCGCGGGTCGGCCCGTCTTCGAGATAGATGCCGCGCCGCAGCCGTTCCAAAGACTCTTCCTTGGGCCGCCCCTTCACCTTGGCCATGTAGGTCTTCGGCACATGAAACTTGGGGTGCATCAGCTGGTGGGCCAGCGCACCGTCGTTGGTCAGCAGCAGAGCCCCCTCCGCGTCGTAGTCGAGACGCCCCACAGGGTAGATGCGCGTGTTGCCCGCTCCCGCCACGAGGTCGAGCACGGTCTTGCGCCCGCGGTCGTCACGTGTCGTGGTGAGCGTCCCTGGCGGCTTGTGCAGCAGCAGGTAGACCTTCTCTTGGTCGGCCTCACTGGACACCCGAATTCGTTTCCCGTCGACGAAGACCTCGTCTCGCGCGGGATCGAACGCAGTGCCGAGTTCGGTCACTTGCTGTCCGTTTACCCGAACCCTGCCTTCGGCGATCATCCGTTCGGCCGCTCGTCGAGAGGCAACTCCCGCACGTGCGAGCGCTTTGTGCAGTCGCTCTTCCATCACTTCCTCCGCTCCGGCTCCCGCCGGTGCTGACAACGCGCCAGACACGGACGCTCAAGAAAGGGTCCCTGACCAATCCTGGACCGTCAACGCCCCACGCACAGAGAGGTGGCAGGCGAGAAGGGCAAGCGCAGGGGGCGGGCACAGCCAAGACGCAGGTTCCCGGTGGCCTAGCCCGGGTGTCACAGAAGACCCATGGTCGCCGCCGGACAACATCCGAACGCTAGGGGCTATCGCCATCGTGCTCGCCAACGTCATCAGCGTCGTCAGCGTCGCCAGCGTCGCCAGCGTCGCCAACGTCGTCAGCGTCGCCAACGTCGTCAGCGTCGTCAGCGTCGTCAGCGTCGTCAGCGTCGTCAGCGTCGG
>JBMTAX010001067.1:0-1192 GCA_049429145.1 Myxococcota bacterium | reverse complement strand
GAATCCCGCCGACCACGGCGCGGGGTGCGCGCGGGTTGCCGCTGATCTCGAGAGCCTCCTCGATCTCAGGGGTGGGATGTGAGGGAAACGGGATCTTGGGCTTGGTCATGTGCCTCACCGTCCGGTGCCGCCGGTGTGGTGCACGGTGGGTATGCCGCCTCCCGCGGGGTGGGCATCGTCGGGTCAGGTGATAACGAGATCAGTCATTCTTGGGATGCCGGTCAAATGCCGCCTGGTAGTCGAGCACGGCCCGCATCGCCTCGAGCAAAGCATCTCGCAGCCCGCCACTCGCAGAGCCGTCATCAAAGATGGGGTGGTCGGCGTCGTCTTGGAACTCGAGCGCCGAGCCTGTCACCAAGTCGCCGGTCGCAATGACAGCCAGTCGCACCCGACGTCTCTGGGGATGGCAACTGGGGGGTGTTTCGTCGTCACCGATGGGTGCGGCCCAGCCGCAGGTCAAGACGCCCAGGGCTCTGGCGCCAAGCAGGGGGCGACCGTGGATTGCGTCGTCGATCCGAGCAACGTCGTCGGTCAGGGTGCCAAGAGCGATGTATACGTCGGGATACTCGGTGATTGTCGTGCGTTGGTCGTCGTGTCCGATGACGAAGACGGTGGCGTTCTTGGTGTCAAACGGTCGATCGTCGGGGGTGGTGTCGCGGAGCGCCTCAAGGCCGTGTTGCTTTATGTCCATAGCCGCGACCGTGTGGCCGTCGCGCCGAGCTGCATTCGAGCCGAAACAGGTTGCCGCCGCGCAAAGCACGGAGGAAGTCGAATCAGCAGGGGGAGCGGCAACCTATTTTCTCCAGTGAGCTCGACAGTTACGAGGTTTTCGGCATTCACGCCACAGGCAAGTGACGTGTTTCTATGCGCAGAACAAAGAGAGCACAGAAGATGATGCGACGCACCCAGCCGTTCAACTTCTGTCTTGTCGATACCGAGACCGGCGTCGGCCGCGCCTTTTGCTGTACGGCATGCCTGGTGTCCTGGATTCGATGGTGGAAAGAGCCCGTCAAAGACCGCTATCGACTCGGATACCCCGTCAACCAGGCCGCCTGCCAACACTGCTGGATCTGTGGACACCGCACCGGCTACGACGGCCCGTGCGCCATCCACGACGGGGATTGCCCCGAGAGCGACTGGTCTCACACCTACGTCTCGAGTGCGATGTCACCAATCGTGTCACAAGTGCTCG
>JBMTAX010001066.1:0-1195 GCA_049429145.1 Myxococcota bacterium | reverse complement strand
CGGCTGGGGGGGCAGCGGGTGCCACACCCGCGTGATAGGGGCCGGGGCGCGCTGGGCCCCATGGCGCAGGCGAGGGAGCCGGTGCCGACGAGGGCGGAGAGGTAGGCCGAGGATCCTCTGGTGCCGGGAAAGGCAGTGTCTCGGAAGGGTCAAACGAGGAGCGAGGGGCTGCTGCAGCGTGGTTGCCCTCGTGGCGACGAGCCACAACGTCGAGGATCTCCGTCGCGTTCGGGTCGAAGGCGTCGTCCTCAGCGTCGCTCATCGGGAGAGTCTACTCCCGTACGGCATGCGGCCGGTACTCCGCGCAGACCTCTCCTCAAGACAGCGGCCCCGGGTACCTGAGGAGGACGGGGCCGCTCATCCACTCCCGCTGGGGGAGACACCTCAGTCTTCGGCGCTGAGGCCCAGCATGAGGTCATCAGCGCCTCCCGGCTCGAAGGTGACCTGCTCGCCATCATTCATCCAGACGGCGTGGCCGGTGTTTCCTGGGTGTCTGCCGCACTCGGCCTCTGCCTCGAGCAGGAGCTCCACCTCGTCGGGGATGTAGGCGGCGACCCCCAGGTCGAGGACGAGCTCTTCCTTTACGCTGTCCACGCATTCCGTGTAGGCCGCAAGACCGTCGCCACGCTCCCGTCGTGGATCGAGCAGAGCAAAGTGATACCCAGGGGAGATGGGCGCCTGTCCACAGTCTGTGTCTTCGTACACATTGCACTCTTCGTCGCGACGGAAGGCGTGCCGGTTCCGCTCGTTTTCTGTGGTCGCCACCACGAAGACAGGCAAGACCGCGACGATGCCGAGTTCGTCTACCTGCCGGGCCGTCAGCCCCGGCACCAAAACGCCAGTCGTCCGCGGCTCCGTCTCACTCGCATGGTGAACGCTGACGTGGCCCACGGCGGCGTCGTCGGCCAAGAGGACCAATGCGCCCGTTGCATACTGGGTGGTACCCGCTTTGGTGTACTCGTCGCTATCGTCGGACCCAAACTCGTATCCCGCGGGTTGCGTCTGTTGCGAGGTCGTGAGGGTGAGCGTTCCAGGGTCGGTCTCGGTGACTTGTAGCTCATGCACCGTCGCGACATGGCTCACGCCACCGCCTGTCCCCGACAACGCGTAGACAATGCCCACGCGCGACGGGCTCCCGATCGCCGTTGTCTACTCGGCGCCAGCGGCGAGAGTGCGGAGCTGCGCCATGAGCGCC
>JBMTAX010001065.1:0-1196 GCA_049429145.1 Myxococcota bacterium | reverse complement strand
GGGCTCGAGCACCGACGCCGGGCCTGGCACCGATGCGGGCTCGAGCAACGACGCGGGGTCCAGCACCGGAACCACTGACGAAACCATCGCGTCGGTCCTCGCGCGGTTCCCAGCCAACGGCGATCAGCCGGCCGAGCTCGAAGAGCCATTGGTGGTGCGAGACGTCTATGTCGGTTACGTGCGCGAGAAGGGGTTCACGGTGCAACAGAACCCCTCCGGCCCTGCGCTCTACGTCTACACCGCGACGACACCGACGGTGGCTCCCGGGAACAAGATCGACCTCGAGGTGAAGGGCCTCTTCAACTTCGAGGGGCTGCCGGAGGTGGACGACTACAGCATCCTGGCAAATGACAATGGAAACTACGATGTCAGCAGCAATCTGTCGCAAGACCTCGGGGCCGGTGCAGGCACTTCGGTAGGCGCGTCGTTGCTTGCTGAGCTCGTGCAGGTGTCTGCAGCGACTGTCGTCGGGGGCAGCAGCCGTGACTGGTCTCTTCGTTTTGGCACTGCCGATGTCACTGCCTCGCTGTACGCGTACGCGGCGAGCGAGGTGGGCCTTTGCCCTGGGGCAACCCTCGACGTCGCGAATGCCTACGTGACGGTATCGTCCGGTGCCTACTCCATCGCCACCTACTACGCCGCGGACTTTGAGAACGTCGACCTTGCCGGATGCCAGTCGAGTAACGCCACCAGCGACAACTGGGATCTCGAGGACTGGTCCACGTCCGACCCACCCCCAGGCTTCATCAAGGATGACGCCATGTTCACCTTTACCCAAGAGACCGTGGTGGTGGAGCCATCGATCGGCGGAACATCGTCGGGGAAACTGGTTTTCACTGACGGCGCTCAAGACCTCGTCACCGCCTATGCTACGCCCTTTGTCGCTCCCCAAAGAGCAACCTGCGCCATTCGGTACTTCGACAACGATCCGAACGGTCGCATTCGCATGGCGATCCGTTACGTCGATGCTAACGGTGGCACTGTCGGTGGCCCGAAATACTTCGACACGTACAGCACAGATGGCTCCACCTGGCAGGCACTCTCTGTGACAGATGGTGCGACCCCACCGGAGGGTAGCGTGGCATTTCGGTGCCAGCTTCGCATGTATGAAGTTGGAACTTGGGCCGCCAACACCTCAGCCACGGTCTACGTCGACAACTTCAGCGCCAGCGCGCAATAGTCTCGAGGCCGCGGGG
>JBMTAX010001064.1:0-1197 GCA_049429145.1 Myxococcota bacterium | reverse complement strand
CTCGCTCTCGTCGCGGCTCTTCAGGCCCTCTCGCCGCTGCGGAGGGCCTGAAGAGGCCGACGAGGCCGTCGAGGCCAGAAGGGTCTTCACGAGACAGAGGAGACGGAGTTGCGTTGGAGCTACGCACAGCCGAGGGCGGGCAGATGCATGACCACAGGAGCCCGTTCCTCGAAGCTGAGTCCGGAGCTGATGACGATAACGGGGGGCCCGACGGTGTGTCGGTGGCTGCGCTGCCGCGCGTCGGGACTTGCTTCTCTGGCTGCGGGATGACCCGCGCCCGCAGCCTTGCGCGCGGGGCGAAGACCCCGCGGAAGCGGGTCAGGTTCGCGAAGGGGGGCGGAATCAGCGGCACGAGTTTGCGGACCAGCTGCTCGCCCGTCCAGACGAGACTGGTGTGTCCGTCGTGGAGGGGGCGCTTGAGGTCGTAGCGGTAGGTGCCATCGTCATTCTGCGAGAGGCGGCTTGCAGCGATGGCCCCGCGCGCCCCATATGCGTAGAGACGGAGGAGGCCGTGGCGGTCCGAGGCCCGCATCCGGGTGGCTGAGTGGGTGAAGCCCTCGTGCCTTGCTGTCAGGGGCTTGTAGGGCGGCCGCACGGGTTAGCTGCGCGAGGAGGAGAGGGGCAGGAGCGCCTGGCTGTCGAGGGCCCCGAGGGCGGTGGGCTCGTCGCCGTCGTGGAGGAGGTCGGTGCCAACGCGCCTGTCGGCACCTACTTGATCGAGGCGAGCGCCATCGGCAGCTCGGGTACTTACGTCGGCGCCGTCACGCGCAACGTCGCTCCAGACGCCCTGGCCACGGCGAACGTGTACCTCATCCTCAGCGACTGAGCTCGCCCCGCCTCCGACGGCGTGAGGGAGCTCCTGCGCGGAACGCGCGGGGGCTCTCTGCGTAGAGGGCGCGGAAGGCGTGGGTAAAGGCGCTCTGGCTCTCAAAGCCCACCCTGGCCGCCACCTCGCCGATGCGCAGCGCCTCGTCCTCGAGCAGCACCGCGGCCTCCAGCAAGCGCAGCAGGCGCAGCCAAGCTCGAAAGGACAGCCCACGCTCCTCTTCGACGCGGCGCGCCAGGGTCCGCGGGGAGACGCCGGCAGCCTGGGCAGCGTCGGTGAGCCGTGCACCCCTCAGGTTCCCGCGCGCAAATCCGAGCGCGCGCCGAAGCTCGGGTGAGTGCGCCTCGGGCAACCCGAGGGGCAGCGCCCCA
>JBMTAX010001063.1:0-1142 GCA_049429145.1 Myxococcota bacterium | reverse complement strand
GGGTCGTGTCCCGGCCACGGGCGGTTGTTCACCCGCGCGCTGCGGAAAATACGAAATCCACCGACGCGCTTCGGCGATGGCCTCCTCCTCGGTCTTCATCAAGAAGTCCCCACACCCTGACTCGGTGGTGTGCATCTGGGCCCCGCCCATCTCCTCGAGAGTGACCTTCTCGCCAATGACCATCTCGGCCATACGAGGACTCCCGAGGTACATGCTGGCGTTGCCCTTCACCATGAACACGACGTCACAGAACGCGGGGATGTACGCGCCACCGGCGGCAGAGGGTCCGAAGAGCAAACACACCTGCGGCACGTAGCCCGAGAGTTTCACTTCGTTATGAAAGATGCGGCCTGCATGACGACGTCCGGGGAACATCTCCACCTGGTCGGTGATGCGCGCCCCTGCCGAGTCGACGAGGTAGAACAAGGGGATGCGATAACGACCCGCCACCTCTTGGATGCGGATGATCTTCTCCACCGTGCGCGCACCCCAACTGCCCGCCTTGATCGTGGAGTCGTTCGCCATGATGGCGACCTCACGTCCGTCGATGCGACCGATGCCTGTGATGACGCCGTCTGCCGGCAAGTCCCCCGCAAGAAAGTTCGCGTAGCCTCCGTCCTCGACAAAACTCCCGGCGTCACACAACAGTTCGATGCGACGACGCGCAAACAGCTTTCCCTCGGCCGCGTTCTTCTCATGGTACTTGGCCGCGCCTCCTCGCTCGATGCGGGCGAGATCAACGCGTACCTGGTCGGATGGGCTCAAGGGCTCTGACATGGGGTCTCCTCCTAGGAGCAGCCTTAGCGCGCTGTGTGTTGGTGTTCGACACCATCCTCGAACTTTCTGCAGACGCGTCGGCGAAGCGAAGGCTCATCGTGCACCACGGGTCATGGGCACCCAGGCCCCGCGATGGCTGAGACGCCACCGTGCTCGCGAACGGAAGCTCCATGTTCTCGGCCCCACGCCTCCCCTCACGACGCTGTACGTGCTGTAGATGGGGTGGGAGTTCCCCGACGAACGCTTCGGTTACGCCCCCAAAAGAGCAGTGCGCCGCTCGTCTACACAGGAGAAGTCCTTCTTGCTCGCATCACCTCCCTCATCCCCACGCAAAGGAGCCACCTCACGCGCTATCACGGCGTCTT
>JBMTAX010001062.1:0-1202 GCA_049429145.1 Myxococcota bacterium | reverse complement strand
TGCGCTCGTCTGGTCGGTGACAAGGTCGGGACGAAAGCCACGTCGTCGAAGCTCCGGGTGTGTATCGGCAGCATTGCCCAAGAGGCCGATGGAGAGGGCGCGGCCGTCTCGGCGGGCATCTTCGGCGAGACGCACTGCCTCATCGAGGGAGTCACAACGCACGTCGAGGTAGCGCGTCTCGAGCCTGCGCTGGATACGCGACGCATCGACCTCGACGTTGATGGACACGCCGCCGCACATCTTCACGGCGAGAGGTTGAGCACCTCCCATGCCCCCGAGGCCCGCGGTCAACACGATCTTGCCCGCTAGCGATCCGTCGGTGCCGAAGTGGGTCCGGGCCGCTTGCGCGAAAGTCTCGTAGGTCCCCTGCAAGATGCCCTGGGTGCCGATGTAGATCCACGAGCCCGCGGTCATCTGCCCGTACATCATGAGCCCAGCCTTCTCGAGCGCGTCGAAGTGCTCCCACGTTGCCCATTGGCCCACGAGGTTCGAGTTGGCGAGAAGTACCCGGGGGGCATCGCTGTGGGTCTTCAGCACGCCGACGGGCTTGCCCGACTGAACGAGGAGAGTCTCATCGTCGGCCAGGCTACGGAGCGCCACGACAATCGCGTCGAAAGCTGCCCAGTTGCGCGCTGCACGGCCACGACCACCATAGACGACGAGGTCTTCCGGTCGCTCTGCGCCCTCTGGGTCGAGGTTATTCATCAACATTCGGAGCGCTGCCTCTTGCACCCAGCCCTTACAACTCAGCTCTGATCCACGAGGTGCTTTGATGATGCGCGGAGAATCTTGCATGGGGTACTCCTCGACGCGGGCCCGGTGCGTCCCCGCGCTCCCTTCGGTGGGTGACTTACCCGCCGAGCACAAACACGAGGCACTTGGGTCTGCCACAATGGCACTGCGCCGTCGACGATCAACCTCCGACGTCAGCAGATCCGCGTCTTCCCCCCCTGCATAGCCATGCACAGGGCAAGCGGCAGCGCCGAGAGAGGCCTTGCGCGCCGCGTGCCGTCGGGTGACAACCCCCGCTCCTCGCGGCGCTCTCGCCGCCTTTCTCGGGAGACGTCATGGCACTCGATGAGTTTCTCCTTCAGATCCTCGTATGCCCCGAGAACCATGAGCCCGTCGCTGTGGCTGAGCCCCCTTTGGTCGAGCAGCTCAACGACCTCGTGAAGCGTGGGCGACTGAAGAATCGCGCGGGG
>JBMTAX010001061.1:0-1204 GCA_049429145.1 Myxococcota bacterium | reverse complement strand
GAGGACAGTGGCCTCGGGCTCAGTCTGCCCTCTGCCATGCAGCGGCTGCTCCATCGCTATGCCCCTGAGCGACTGGCTCTTGGGGCAGATGGAGACACATACGTGCTCGATGGCACCATCGGGCCGCTCCGCGAACTCGCTCTCGACGGAGTCGTACAGCTAGAGTTGTGTGCGACGGTTTTGGTTCACCGCACGGGAGCCCGGCGAGGGGAGGGCTCCGTGGTCGAGCTGTGCAGCACGGCCGAGTATGCGGAAGCCGCCTCTCCTGCAGGTTCAGCGAGGAGTCGACGTCGTGCTCTCGCGGTGGCGACGGAGGAGCTGGCGATGGGCTTGCTCGAGAAAACGCTCCGGACAATTTCTGCCAGTCCACTACCCGAGGGTACCGACGATGAATGAACCCACCGAGGGGCAGTTCGCAGGTTGCGTCGTTGGGCTCGCCGTGGGCGATGCCCTCGGTTATCCCGCGGAGTTTCGACGACGCGCGGAGCTGCAACAAGCGCTTGGCGCAGCTGGGGTCACGGGCTTTCTCGCGATCGACGACCCTCGTTTTGAACGCCCCGTAGTGGTCGGCAAACCTCATCCCCCTGGCACGTTCACCGACGACACACAGATGACCCTAGCGTTGGCGGAGGGCCTGCTGCGAGCGGGCGGCACGAGCCTCGACACCCGAATGCAGGCCATCGCCGAAGAGTTCATTGCGTGGTCCGAGAGCTCAACGAACGACCGCGCCCCCGGAAATACCTGTATGGCCGGGTGCGCGAACCTTGCGGCCGGTCGTCCATGGCGACTCGCGGGGGTGCCTGACTCCAAGGGCTGCGGTAGCGCCATGCGCGTCGCACCCATTGCCTTGCTTTATCGCGACGTCGAAGAACTTTTGGAGGTGGCGCGCGCATCGTCGCTGCTTACTCACGGGCACGACGCCGCCGTCGAGGGCGCCGCCGCGGTCGCCCTCATGGTCCATCATGCGTTGTACGGGGCCTCGCCTAAGAGACTTTATGACGAGGTTGCACGACGATGCGGCGGGCGCAGCCAAGACTTCGACCGTTGCTGGGCTGCCCTCGAGGGGCTCATGACAGCTCCCCCGGAGCTCGCCCTGTCGAAAGCCGGACTCGGCGAGGCGTGGGTCGCCGACGAGGCTGCGGCGTCTGGGCTTTATTGTTTTCATCACAGTCCAGACGATTATCGTGAGGCGGTCTTGGTCGCC
>JBMTAX010001060.1:0-1204 GCA_049429145.1 Myxococcota bacterium | reverse complement strand
CCTCGACCAGCACCATATCCTGCGGCACACAGTCGAAGTGGCCCTCGTGCATCGCAACCACCCAGTGGTGCTTATGCTGCCCCGGCTCGAGCGAGTAGCCGTCCCCGACGTGGTCCACATAGAACCACAGGTTCCCCGTGCCTGCGATGTGCTTGTGGTCTTCGGTCAGGAGGCGGCAGTCGAGGCCCGAGAGATACTGCGGCTGATGCGCCTCGAGGTGCCAGCCATAGGCATCCCAGCGTTGCGACAGCTCCGGCAGGACGTAGTGGGTCGCGTCAGGCGCGTGGCGCAGCGCGTGGAGCGGGAGGTCCACGACCATCGCGCCGGACTCGAGGAGGACGTGGCACCCGAACATCCGACCCGGGGTGGCGCTGATGCCCCACCAGACCGCGGGGACCGTCTTCTCTTGCGAGCCCTTGCGATAGACCGCCTTCTCGATGACCCAGACGTAGCGATGGTGGGGCAGGTCGATGTTATGGCTCATTGTGTTTTTGCCACTCGGCGACAAGGGTGGTGAGGATAGTGTGCTCGCGGTCAACGTCTTCTGGCGTCCCAGTGTCCTGCGTCGCCCACAGCTTCCTCAACTGCGTCCAGATTGCCTGAAAGCGTGGGTCATCCGTCACGGCAACGTCTCGCGTCGCGAGGCCTGCTCGAGCTCCTTGATGACCTCCCAGTGCGCGTCCGCCTCACGGATGGCGGCCTCGTACTCCTCCGCGGAGCCGAAGGCCAGCGCCCAGCGGCGGGCGTACTCCTCCTGCGTCACGCTCATCGGGCGAGCGGCGTCTCCCTTGCCATTCATCGTGCCCCCCGAATAGCGCGAGGCTTCCGCGCCTTAGTCGCAGTCTTCGCCGCGGTGAGGTCCACCTTGTTGACACTCCCCGGCGGGTTGGTGGACGCCGTGATGGTGGGCCGGGTCAGTGCCCGCAGGGCCTCGGTAAGCTGAGCGACCTGCCGCTGAAGGTCGGTGATGACGATGCCCGCTAGAACGAGACCCGGCGCGACGATGATGAAAACGAGAAGGACGAAGGCGGTGTTGGACATAGAGACTCCGTGGGGATGGTGTGATAGCGCGTCGAGGGATAGCTGCGCTCGCCGTGACAGGCGCAGCGGAGGTTGTGCTGGGCGATGGTCTGCGCGGTCGGGTTCCACCCCGCGCAGTGCGGGCAGACATCGTGACAGTGACAGGCGATTGGCTTATAGCTCA
>JBMTAX010001059.1:0-1211 GCA_049429145.1 Myxococcota bacterium | reverse complement strand
CGCGACGACATATTCGTGCGCTGATCGCAGCGCAGCCGACGTGCGCGCGGGTCGACTCTGGGAGTGCGACTCTTTCCCATCGGACCAGCGGGGCCCGGTCCATCGCTCCCTTACCGTGCAATGCGGACGAAAGGAACACGCCCCGCAAATCCTACGCCGTGCCGACGGATAGTCCGGCATGACCTCTTCGCCCATCCCTCTCGCGCCTTCCGAAGAAGACCTCGCCTGGGTCGCCCTGGCGGCTTCCGGCTTTCGGCTACGGCACGCCGAAGCGGTCGCCGCAGCCGGTGGGCCTCAGGCCGTCATGGGCTTGCCAGCGCGCGAGATCGAAGCACACTTCCCCGTGCTTTTTGGCCGCGCCCTGGCAGGTCAGGGCAACGACTGGCCCCACCGCGGCCTCGTGGCGAGAACGATGGTGCGGGGGTGGGTTGCCGCTGAGCGGTCGCTGTTGTCACCGCCCGCACTCCAAAGGCTGAAGGATTGGGGGGCAGCGCCGCTTGTGCTCTTCGGACGGGGGGAAAGCCGCGCGCTGGGTGAGCGTCCCACCGTCGCCATCGTTGGAGCCCGGGCAGCGAGCCCCCGGGGCAGGGCCCGGTCGGCTGCCTTGGCGACCTGCTGTGCAGAAGCTGATGTCATCATCGTTTCGGGTGGCGCGCGAGGGGTCGACCTGGCGGCCCACGAGGCGGCGCTGCGTGCTGGTGGGGAGACGTGGGTCGTGCTTGGCGAGCCGGTTTCCGTCGACGACCGTGATGTCCCGGAACGGGTGGCCCGCCTTCGCTCCCAAGCAGGCGCGCTATGCCTGAGCCCCCATGGGCCTTGGGTGGCGAGACACCGACGCCTGTGGGCTTCGCGTAATGCGGTCATCGCTGCCTTAGCCGATGCGGTCGTCGTCATCGAGGGCGCCGAGGGTTCCGGTACCGTCTACACGGTGCAGGCCATGAGGCGACTCGGTCGGCCGGTATTCGCCGTGCCTGGTGACCCCGACGACCCCCTCTCCGTGACCCCCAATGAGCTCATCCGTCGACGTGAGGCGGAGCCCTTGCTCAAACTCACCGACGTGCTCACTGCCGTTTTTCAGGGGCGCGGCCCAATACCTCCGCCGCACACAGCCGTCCGCCCAACGCTCGCGATGTCACTCTCCCCGGCCGAGGAGAGGCTCCTCGCTGCCATTGGTCCCCCACACGCCGCAAGGCCGGTCGACGATTTGTTGC
>JBMTAX010001058.1:0-1212 GCA_049429145.1 Myxococcota bacterium | reverse complement strand
CGACTCCACGCGGGGCTCGCCATCATCGACAAGCGCCGTACAGGTCCCAACGTGGCCGAGGTGATGAACATCATCGGCGACGTCGACAAGAAGCGGGCCATCATCATCGATGACATGGTCGACACCGCGGGTACCCTGACCCAAGCTGCCCGCGCCGTCATCGCCGAGGGGGCCGCCGAGGTGTATGCCTACGCGACCCATCCGGTGCTGTCGGGACCCGCCATCGAGCGCATCGAGGGCTCGCCCCTCAAGGAGGTGGTGGTCTCCGACACCATCGCACTCGGCGACGTGGCCGCGCGTTGTGCCAAGATCCGCACGATCTCTGTTGCGGGCTTGGTGGCCGAGGCCATCAAGCGCGTACACACGGGAGAGTCCATCTCGACGCTATTCCTCTGAGGTCGGGCCCTCTCGGGCCGCATCGACACCGTGCTCCGCAAACCGAGCAAGCCGGCTTGACGAGCACGTCTCGTCCCGCCAGACAAAACCAAACCTTTTGCGGGCGCTCTTTGCAGCCCCCGCCGCCCCTGCGAGGCAGCGCTTGGCTGCGTCATCGAGGGGGAGAAAGATGTCCATGAGCCACTCCGTCAAACTCTCTGCGCAAGTCCGTGACAGCCGAGGCAAGGGCGCCGCCCGTCGCCTCCGTCGCACTGGCTCCATCCCCGGCGTCGTCTACGCTGCGGGGAGCGAGGCTATGTCCATCGCTTTGAGCCCCAACGAACTCGCCAAGGCACTGAGCACCCCCCTTCGCCGCAATGTGCTGCTGACCCTCGAACTCGACGGGAAGAGCAAGACGGTCATGTTGAAGGAGCTCCAGAAAGACCCGCTGCGCCGCACGGCCACCCACGCAGACTTCGTTGAAGTCGACGTGAGCCAGCCCGTGGTGGTGCGGGTTCCCTTCGCTGCCATCGGCCGTTCGAAGCCCGTCATCGCGGGCGCGAAGATGCAGGTGCCCTTGCGTTCGCTGAAGGTGCGCACGCTGCCCACGCAGATCCCGACGGTCATCGAGCTCGACACGACGGAGTTCGACTTCGGCGTGCACCGCGTGCGAGACGTTGCGCCTCCCGCGGGCGTGGAGCTGCTCGACGACCCGATGCTCAGCGTCTGCACCATCAGCCGACCCCGTGGCGCGGCTGAGGGTGAGGGCGAGGCGAAGGGCAAGTCCTGAGCACTGTCTCTGTGTCGTCAACGGCGCAGGGAACGAGAGCGCACCGC
>JBMTAX010001057.1:0-1213 GCA_049429145.1 Myxococcota bacterium | reverse complement strand
CGGCAGAACGAGCCGGGTGCGCAAATCGACGAATGTCGATTTTGCCTCACCCTGGCAGGTTCCCAGGGACCGCCACCTACGACCGGAACATCCGCGTCCGGCGACGTACCGCCCACAGCAAGGCAAGCAGCGCGGCCAGCGGGTAGACCCCTTGAACTGTGGCCTGCTGACACCCGACCGGAGCCCCCACCTCGACGAAGCCGCCATAGGCCCCGGTCTGTCCCCCCTCGAAGTGCAGCTGCGCATACACGGCATAGTTTCCCGGAGGGACATCCGCCGTGTCCCACAGGTACTCACCCTCTTGTGGGCCTTCTGCTTCACCTGAGGCCATGAGACCTGCGATGATCGTTTGACCATCAAAATTTTCGTCATCCTCATCGTAGCCCAGGCTGATCGTGCCACTGGCACCTGCAGGCAGCGACGTCCGCCATCGCACGCGGACCTTGCCGTTGACGAGGTCATTCACGCCATCGGGTTCGAGGACCACCACCGATGGAATGGCTGAGGCCCCATTACCACTCAAGCGAACGGAAGCAGGAGCATAGGCATACACGCTGGTCCCGCGTGTGTCGGTAGCTCTGCCGAAGACATAGTGGTCGCCGGCAGGAATGCCGACGGCACTCCAGCGATATTCGCCGACACCTCCAGGAAGGCCGGCGACGAGCAGCACCCCATCGTTCCCGCTGGCGTCGTCATCCAAGAAAAGGTCGACCGCGACGGCGTCGCCGTCATCTGGGTCGTTCGCCACGTAGGAGATACGAACGAACTGGCCATCCTCGACTACCGCCTCTACCAGCAGAGTCGGCGGTTGATTGGGGCCCGAGACCCCTGCGTCAGCAACAACGACCCCGCTGTCCGCCGCGCCTCCGTCGGAAGGGAATGAACCTGCGTCATCGTCGGGCGGCTCCCCACGGCCAGGGGGGGAGGGGGCGCCGCCGTCGTCAGGACCGGCGTCCACCGGCGCAGGTACCGCGGGGGCATAGACGCCCGGACTTCCGTAGATGATACCGCCTGCAGCGTCGGTAACCGAGGACGCTGCACCCTCGTAGGTGGCCCAGCTCTGCGGGACGGAACCATCATTCTCCGCGTCGAGACGCACCATCGTGCGCTTCGGTGAAGTACTGCTGCCATTGGAACCTGCCGGCCATGCTTCACCCGCGAGCAGCGCCACGTCGCACGCCGATACCTCGCCCCCCAACGGGCATATCCGTAG
>JBMTAX010001056.1:0-1214 GCA_049429145.1 Myxococcota bacterium | reverse complement strand
GTAAGGGCATGGGAGCGCGGTTTCTCGAGAGAAAGGCGGTACCATCGGCACCGTTGGTGGAGGTAGCAATGCTTTCGACGTGTAGCCAGGGGTCAGCACCCGCTCGCAAGGTCATTCCCTCCCAGAGCGCCTCGCTGCCGTCGAGTTCCACGTCGAGCAGGTGGCTCGGAGAGGAGTGGCCTGCCTCATCGATGACCACTCCTGTCGCGCAGAGGCGCCCATCGGGGTGACGGCGTACTTGATAGCTGTAGGTGCGGTCGGGCAGGGACGCATAGCCGGCGATGACGATTCCCTGGCGGGCCCAGGGCTGTGAACGGGCGTAACGATGGTGTTGGGCGTCACCCTGCAGGTGAAAATGTATATCCTCGCCGACCGTGAGAATGGCCCGGCCCTGCCCAGGGCCCATAAGGGGTGACCAAAGCTCGTCGGCGTAGTCTCTCGCTCCGCCACTACGTCGGGGCACGCCTCCCATCTCCACGTGCCCGATCAAGCGATGGCGCGTACCTGGCAGCGCGCAGTCGATTCGCGCGATGACCACTTGCGCCTTGAGGTCACGCAGGGTTTCCACCTGCGATTTGCCGAAGCGCCAACGCCCCGCCGGCTCTTGCCAAGCGGCGGCCTCCTCGTCGTAACGCTGGTGGAGCCAGAACGCGGTCCTTCCCTTGGCCCACACGACGAGGAGCAGACTCGGGACCACGCGGGCGGGTACAGCTCGCTCGTGCCATCCCCGGGCCCCGGGATGCCCAAAGCCCCACCCGACGAGCACACCGTTATGATGTTCGTCGCTGAAAGATGCTTCCCACCACGCACAACCAGCCGCATCGAGCACGTCTCGGGCTCCGGGCAGATCGGCGGGGGCGAGCTTTGGCAAAAAGGCGGCATCCATGAGCGATCCTGCAGCGACGTGACGACCCAACCATTGAGATGCGTGGCAGCCGAAGCGGTCGCAGCTGCGGACACCTCGACGAGGTTCACTCGCTCACCGACGCCGCCGCTCCTTCGCCAGCGAGCAGGCCAGTGAAAGCGGCGACCCCGAGTCCACTCCCATCGCGCGCGGGATCGTAGCCCTCGAGGACGGAGCCAGCTGCGAAAAGATTCCTCGCCAACACGTCACGGCCTACGGTGAGGGGACGGAGTTGCGTATCGTAGGCGATACCGGCGCGAAAGATAGGGTGGTCTCCCTCAGGCAACTTGGCGGTGAGCGACCCGATGAA
>JBMTAX010001055.1:0-1217 GCA_049429145.1 Myxococcota bacterium | reverse complement strand
CGACCTCCCGGCGCGGCGCGCGGCCCTGCTGGCGGGGCCTGGCACCACGGCGGGTCCTGAAGACCCGCCGGCGCCCGCGGAGGGCCAGGCGATTCTCATCATCCAGGGCAGCGACGACGAGGTGGAAGCCGATGGCCAAAGCGCCCTCGACATCACCATTCGAACGTTCGACAAAGACCAAGTTCCAGACAATCGGCCGATCTCCGTTTTCATCGAGGGCGCCTTCGCCAGCTCTGACGTGCATACCATCGAGAACGATGGCGCTGACCTGCTCGGTACTCCCGTTGCCGGCGAACTGAGCTTCCAGGTGAGCTGTGCGCTGCTCGACACCGGCACCGCCAAAGTGAGCGCCACCAACGGGGAAGCCACGAACACCTTTGAGTTCGACTGCACGGAGCCCGAGGGAGAGGTGGTGCTCGAAGTGCAACTTGACGAGGAATTTCCCTGCGATGCGGTGCTCGCCGACGGGCAGAGCTTCTGTCGGGTGCCCATCTACGTCGAGCTGCAGAGCCCTACCATCAATGTCCCTCAAGGTGGCTATCGCCTGACGGCGCAAGTGACCAGCGCGACCCTGACCAACCCCGACGTGGGGCAGGACGCTACCGTCACCGACCTCGCGCTCCTCGCCCCTGACGACGACAGCAACCAGTCGCCGCAAGAGCAGATCAGCGTGCAGACAGGCGAAGACGGTATCGCTCGCTTCCGCGTTGCCACGCGCCTCAATGAACCCATGCGCATTGGCATTCAGGTGACGGGTGCTGCCACGGTGGGTGATGCGCCAGAGCGCACGGTCAGCGTGGAGGTAGATCCATTCGAGAGCAAAGCGACCATTGAGCTCACGGCCAGCCCCCAGTCGATTGGCTCGGACCTCACCACGCAGCTCGTCGTTACGGCCATTGATTATCAAGGGCGCCCGCCAGGCGTCGATGCAGAGGTTACTCTCAGCGTGCCCCCCGATTCAGGCGCCATTCTCCGCGCTGCCGGGGCGGAATCGGTCGACGGACAACTCACGGTGAATATCGCGGGCGGGACGGCTCTCGTCGAATTTGACGCCCCCGCCGTGACAGCGCAGACGGAATACACCGTCAGCGTTGGCTATCGCCCCCATCCGTCGCTGCCCGTGATTTCCGACACTGCAGTGGTGAGGGTGTTCCCAGACAACTCGCTATTGCTCAACCTCGAGGTAGAGCCCGCCGAGATTGCATCGGACGAAAACG
>JBMTAX010001054.1:0-1218 GCA_049429145.1 Myxococcota bacterium | reverse complement strand
GGATCGCCCTCGTGGATGTGCTCGTCGACAAGCAGAAGAAGCTCGAAGAGGGTCTGCTGGTCTTGCCCATGATGCAGGCGGCGGTGCGGCGTCTTCCCGATGACGTCGACCTCGCCATCGAGGCACTTGTCGTCGAGGCCCTCGTCGATAACGAGCGGCATCTGAAGCGAGAAGGTGCCAAGCGAACTGAGCGGGCCTTTGCTCTCGCGCTCTCTCGGGAGCCTGTGAGCCCAACGCTCATCGCTCGTGCGGGGAACCTGCATGTCATTTTGCTGTACCTCACCGGCCAATACCCCGCCGCCATCGCAGCGCTGCAGCGCACCCGGAGTGCGCTCGTCTCCTCCTCTGCGCACCCCCATATTCGACTCGCCTATCTCGACAACAGCCTGGGCCTTGCGCATTGGGCCAGCGGTGACATCGAAGAAGCGGAGAGAGCTTTCGCATCGGCCATCGAGGTCATCGAGGCACAGCGAGCACCCCACAGCCACGAAACCCTATGGGCGGCTCCCCTTGGCAACCTCGCAGCGCTCGCACTTCAGCAGGGACATCTCGACCTTGCTGCGCAACGAGCTACCCAGGTCGACCTGATGCTCGACCGCACCGTGGGGCCCAATCATCCACGGCATGCCTACACCGATGAGGTGCTCGCTCTCGTCGCAGCGGCCGAGGGTAAGTATGCCGAGGCGCGGCGCATCCTTCGCGCGTGGCGTGTCAGGCACCGCGATCGAGAGGGGCACGAACTCGCGATAAGTGCAGCCTTGCTCGAACTCGTGGTCCAACTGGAGGCGACACGGGGCAAAGCCGTAAGGAGATTCGAGGCAGCGATCTCGAGCTTGGCACCCGAAAGTGAGACGGGGGTCGCGGAGCGGCAGGTGTCCTTCGTCGCGGCGGCTTACCTGGGCGGTGACGACGAGAGAGCCCAGTTGGCATTGGCGGCGGCGCGTGACCACGCAAGCCAGGGACATCTCTCCCCGAGTACCGCGACGCTGCTGGAGGCGATGGGACGGGTCATCTCTGGGGGTTCGTGCGAGGAAGCGCCAACGTGGCACCCACTCTCGAGGCTCGTAGGCTCTGCCTGTCGGGCGAGACGATAAAGTCTTGCTGTGAGCGTCCTCTGGTCACACCAGACCCAGCACCGTGACGAGCGCTAAAGCCCCTAAACGAGGGATGGCGGAAGCGAACGGGAATCGAACCCGCCAGAGAAATTTTTCACCCCTC
>JBMTAX010001053.1:0-1218 GCA_049429145.1 Myxococcota bacterium | reverse complement strand
GTGATGCGCTCTTTCCTCGGTGAGGGCGTGCACGTGGCTGACCACGCGGTGATCGCCGATTGCGTCATCGGGCCAGGCAGCCACACGCTGGTCGACACCCACCTGCGCCGCGTCGTGGCCATGGGCGGATCGACGCTCTCGAACCTCGGGACCTCCGACCTGCTCCTCGGGCGAGAGGTGTTCTTGACGACGGGAGTGGCGTTCTTCGGTGGCGAGCCAAGCCGCACCGTCGTCGTCGAGGGAGCAGATACGCATCGCCCAGTTCTTGGCGGTTGTGTGGGCCACAAGGTGACGCTCGGCGCCCGCGCGCTCTTCGCTGCCGGTGTGGCCGTACCGTCGGGGACCGTCGTCGTGGGCCGGCCCGACGAGGCTGCGCAAAAACTCGACGAGCGCGGACTACTACGGGCCCATATGCGATTTGGCGATCCCACTTCCGACGCGTGATCGCGCTCATTCATGCCACCCTTGCTGGAGCCTTCGACAACATGACCGATGCCCCCTCTGACGACGACACCGCCCCGGTATTCCTTCGCATCGGAGACTTGAGCCCGCAGGCGCTCGCCGGGGTGATCGAGAGCTTCGTGCTGCGGGAAGGCACCGACTACGGGCACGAGGAGCACAGCCTCGAGGAAAAAGTCGCATCGGTACGGGCGCAGCTCGAGCGCGGCGAGGCGCGCATCGCCTTTGACCCTGTCTCCGAGTCCGTCACGATTCTCCACCACACACGCTGAGGGGATGTGCCAAGCGCTCGCGAACGAGAGACTTCCCACCGCTCGCTCCACGAGGTACCCGGGCGTTCGTCCATGGGCGCCCCGTGGGCGCTTTGGTCGCCAGGAGTCGCCAAGATGAAACACGCTTTCCGCCTGCCGTTCCTCTTCGTCACGCTGTCGTCGGGGGCAAGCGTCGCCCAGGAAGAACCAACCGTTCAGGTCGATGCCGTCGAGACCCCAGCCGCCTCAGTGCTCGCCCCGGAGGGCCCCGCTGCCGACAATGACGACGAGAGCGCGCCGCAAAGGGTAGATCCTGAGGGTGCTGTCGCTCACCCGGGGATAGACGCTTCGGGACCCACGAACACTGAGGGGAACGAACTGTCGTCTCAGGCGCCGGCTGCGACCGTGAGCGCCTCTGCCGTCGCCGACGAAGCCACCGTCTCCGTCCTCCCCGCGACGTCGTCGTTGGTCGACGTGCGCCTGCCCGATGGGCGAGGGCCCTTTCGCT
>JBMTAX010001052.1:0-1221 GCA_049429145.1 Myxococcota bacterium | reverse complement strand
GCCCGCCGGCACCTTACTTCCTGCGAGAGGGTTCTTGGTGCTGCGCAAGGACACCGATCACACCTTTGGCCTTGGCAACGATGATGCGGTCTTCTTGTTCGACGACGACGAGGCACTGGTGGACAGCGCTGATTGGGGCGCCCAGGAGGCTGAGGTGTCCTATTGTCGCCGCCCCGATGGCATCGGTGCGTTCACCGCATGCGCCGACGCCTCTTTTGGCATGAGCAACCCTTGAGGGTTACCGCAGCGCGCTCTGGCACAGCGCACCGTCGCTGCGGGCGCCGCGCCAGACGCGTACATCGACCATATAGCCCACCAGCCGATCATCCGCCTGCGGGCTATTGGCGCCGATAAGGAGCGGTTCTGGCTCGCCTGCTCGACCCTGGATGGCCCCCGGCAGGGTGCCGATCTCTTGCCCAGCGACGAAAATCGACATGGCGCTCGGGGTGACCCGGCAGGCCACATGCACCCATTCATTGAGCGGGACCTGCCCCGCGTAGAAGTCCGCCCCTGAGGAACTCGCGGCGAATGCGCATCGAACCGATCCGTCGCTCCTTATAAAGAGCCCGAACTCGAGGTGGTCGTCGAGGATCGTGTAACGGGTTAAAGGGGCAGGGTATGATTCGAGGAAAAGCCACCCCTCCACGGTGAGCGATGTGAAATCATCGAGAGGCGCTCCGTCACCGAAATCGATGTAGGTCGTCCCATCGAAGCGCCGCGCGCGCCGTCCCCCCGTTTCTGCGAGCGTCTGGTCGAGCCCGTAGATCGTTCCCTCGCGTTGGGACGGGGAACCATCGTAGCAGGTACCCGTGTCATCCTCGGCGAATGTCAGGCAAAGCGCGAGCTCCGGGACGTCGTCACGACAGCCCAACACCAGAGAGGGTTCCCCCGGAGCAAGAGCGGAGCAGTTGCCTGTCACCGTCGTGCAATCGGCCGCGCAATAGTCATTTGCGGCAGTGTTGCCGTCATCGCATGCCTCGAGTGCCGACTGCACGAGGCCGTCGCCACAGCGGCCGGTGATACTTTTGCAATCCGCAGCACAATAGTCATTTGCGCCTGTGTTGCCATCATCGCAGGCCTCGAGCGCTGACTGCACGATGCCGTCGCCACAGCGTCCGGTGACGCTTCTGCAATCGGCGGCACAATAGTCATTTGCGCTAGTGTTTCCGTCATCGCAGGTCTCTATGCCCACTTGCACAATGCCGTCGCCGCAGCGCCCTG
>JBMTAX010001051.1:0-1222 GCA_049429145.1 Myxococcota bacterium | reverse complement strand
GCTTGGTGTGAGGGAATAGCCAACCCCTCGAGGGTGTCGACAAGGTCTCCGAGCGGGCTACCCCGCGGTGCGATCTCGCGAGTGACGACGACATTCACTGCGCGGGTCTCGCCAGGCACATGCTGCAGGCTCAGAAGCGCGCGCAACGGCGCGAGCGTATGGCTTAGCCTGTCGCGCAAGGTGTGCCGCTCCTCGCTTCTTGACTCCCCCGAACCTGCCGCCGCAACACGTGCGTCGTCGAGTGCGGGAGCGAAGAATGTTTCAGAGACGAGCGGGCGCACGACGCCGTCGAAGCGCAACGACACGCCGTGCTTGCTCCAATACACACGAGCCGCCTCGAGATGTACCGCCGCCTCTTTGGGGTCTATGCCAGCCCCGACGAAGAGGCGCAGCACACGCTCTTCGTGCAGCTCCCCCCAAGATGCTGTCGCGACACAGGGCAGAAGACCTTCGACGACCGCTGGCTGCCACTTCGTGGACGACGACGTCCCCCCTGCGAGCGTATGCGGGGGGGCGTCGGCGGCGCGGAGATCGCAGGCGACGAGCGACGGCGAAGCGAGGCCCAGGAGGAGCACAGACAGGTAGCGCGGCGGCAGCACCCCGGTCACAGCGTGGACAAGAATTCGAGGAGGTCTGCCTGCTCCCGTTCGGAGAGCACCTCGAAGTCCGCACGAGAGCGGGCTGCCTCTGCGTGGTGTCCTAGAATCGCTTGTTCGAGCGTGTCGGCGGAACCGTCGTGCAGATAGGGCGCTGTGCGCGAGATACCCCAGAGGGGCGCTGTGCGGAACTCACGCGTGGTCGCGACGCCCTCCTCGACGCCGCGTGCGTCTTCGGCCAGCACGTCGTGCAAAAGCAAGTCAGAGTAGAGCGCGACCGGCCCGAAAGAGCCTGGGAGTGCAGGCACGTGGCAGGTCGCGCAACCCACGGTGGCGAAGAGTTGCTCGCCACGGGCAGCGGCAGCCGCATCGCCGGGAGGCTGGCGAGGAGGCGGAGCGAGCTCGCGGAGGAAATCGGCAAGGATTTGCTCTCCTTCGAGACCGAATTCAGGGTCGGCGAGGCCATCGTCGTCTTGCAGAAAACCAAAGGAGAGACCGGCGGACGGCTCCAGGGACATCCCGAGTTCGGCGGTGAGGGCATCACGCACGAACTCGTCTACCGAGGGGATCTGTGCTTTCCAACCGAATCGTCCGAGCACGCCCCCGCCGAGCTCGGCTGCACGACC
>JBMTAX010001050.1:0-1223 GCA_049429145.1 Myxococcota bacterium | reverse complement strand
GGCGCCTGCTCAAAAGCACCATCAAAGCCAGCTCTTACCCCGAGATACATTTGCTCCCCCATCACTTCCCCCAGAAGCGCTGCAGGGTGTAGGCGTCAGCCTTCGCAGGCTCGTCGAAGAAGTACTCCTTGAGCTGCGGATGGATCTGCTCCTCCCAGTGCTGCTCGAGGGTCGTGCGGGTGAAGGGGAGGTATTCGCCTGCCATCCGATCCGGGAGGTAAAAGGTGTGTCCAAAAGCGTGATCGGCACCGAGATCCTCGGTGATCTGATCATTGAGCTTCTGTGCGCCATTGACGAGGTTGTCGACCTCGAGGAGTTCAGGGTTTGCGGCGTAGAAGCGCGCGATGACGTCGGTATCTGGAAGCAGCTCAATGACGCGGAAGCGGCGACGGAGCGCAGCATCAAGCGGTTGAATGCTCCGATCTGCAGTGTTCATCGTCGCGATCAGTCCGAGGGAGCCCGGTAGCTGGAAGGGTGTACTAGGGCTGTATTGCAGCGGCAGGGCCTCGCCATCGCCGCGATATTCGAGGAGATAGAGGAGCTCGCCAAAGACGCGCGGGACATTGGCGCGGTTGAGCTCGTCGATTAGGAGAAGATGTCCTGGACGTTCGTCCGCGCGCTGTGCCGCGGCTGCGGCAGCCTGCTTGAGCACCCCTTCGACCAACTTGAAACTCAGGTGCCCGTCTGTGCCGACCGTCGGACGTAGCCCTTCAATGAACTGCTCGTAGGTGTACGAGGGATGGAACTGGACCGTCGTGCTGCGATCGTTGACGAGGGCCTTGGCGAGTGCCCGCGCGAGATGGGTCTTTCCTGTCCCTGGGGGGCCTGCAAGAAGCAGGGCGGGGCGATCTGAGCGCAGGATCTCCAGCGCACGCTGCAGCAGGGCGGGATCTAGGTGTGTGCTGGCTGCGAGCGAGGAGATCGCGGGGTCGAGGGCGGTCATCGCGTCGGATCGCATTGGCGCAGGAGTCAACCCAAGAGCTGTTGACACAACACTGATGACTCGCGGGTCTTTCAGCTCCCAGTAAGTCTGATTCCGAGTGAGTTCGCCTGTTGAGCGCTCGAAGGCGTTCCAGTTTCCAGATTGGAAATCTCCCCGTTGAAGTGGAGGTTCATGCCAAGTCACTGGAACATAACTCGGCAGGGTTCGACGCTTATCGTGCCGATAGGCCGATTTCACAACACCGATCCACACCTCACCTTCATGTTCCGAAGATTTAGCC
>JBMTAX010001049.1:0-1224 GCA_049429145.1 Myxococcota bacterium | reverse complement strand
GCCGGAGCCGGAGGATGCGGCATCGTCATGACGCAGGCTCATCATCGCTCGGCGTGAGGGGCGGCACGTCGTCGAGGGTCCCCCCTGGCGGCTCGAGGCTGAGGCCGCCGAACGGGTCCGTGCGCAGGGCTCTCGTCTGCGGGTGAGGTGCAGGGGGGCGTGGTACGAAGTTCGGTCGCGCACGCACCTCAGACAGCACCGTGCCAAAGGTCGACGTCGTCGCGAGGCCTCCCTCGGTCCGGTCCGAAGGAGTGGCGTCGGGGTCCCCAAGTTCCCAGCCCGGGCCATCATCGTGATCCGTCGATGCCCAGGCAGAGGGAGGCGCTGCGGGCAACGGCGCCAACGGCGGAAGCTCGTCGACATCCACGACGGGTGTGCGCCCGAGCCCTGCTCGCAGCTGGCCGAATGCGGGGACACCGACGGTCTGAAGCGATCCGGGCGATGGGCTCCTCGTCGTCACCGCAGCTGCGGCCTGCGCAGGGAGGGGCGAGGCTGGATCAAGGGTCGGCGCAAGCGCTGGCCAAGAGGTTGCGGCGGGTGCCGCCTTGACGACGTGTGCACGAGGGCGCCCCGAGGGGCCTCTTCCAACCTGGACCACCTGCGCCGCGAAGCTAGATCGCGCTGCGAATTCGCTCTCGCTCGAGGCATTCATAAGCGCAGCTGGGGTTGCGACGTCGACACGAGCGATAACGACACTCGCGAGTGCCGCGTCGTGGAAGAGCAAGGCCTCTTCGGGAGACATCGACGTCGAGAGCACGGTCTCCACGCCGATGCGCGCAGCCGCGTGAGCTCGCTCAAGCGAGGTAGCACCCGGCAGAGGCGCTGGCAGCGCCCACGGGACAAACAGGTTGTCGTCGAGATTCATGACGACGGCATGCTCAGACAGCGCTCTCGCCAGAGCGATGGAGAGACGCCGAGCAGCCTCGCGAGCCGGCCCGGTAATGAACACGCTGTGACCGGTGAGTATCGCTGCGACGAGCTGGTGTGCCTCGTCCGCAGACAAGAGGGTCTCCTCGACGAGTGCTGCGAGCAGCACGTCATGCACCGGCCGCTTCACGAGCGCGAAGAGTACGCCTCCCTCGGTGGTCAGGAGAACGGTGCCCCGGTGACCGTCCAGCGGAAAGCTCTCCTCGACGGAAGCTCCTAGCCACTGCCGCAGAGCAGAGAAGAGGCTCTCGTTGAGAGAGAGGGGGAGGCGCTCCCGTCGACCGCGTCGGGAAACCG
>JBMTAX010001048.1:0-1230 GCA_049429145.1 Myxococcota bacterium | reverse complement strand
CACACACGCGGAGACGAGGGCGATTCGTTGGGGCCGTTCGGAGGCGTCCTGCTTGGGGACAGCCGTGGTTTGCCAGGGTAAGGCAGAGTCGACGTCCTTGGATTTACGCACCCGGTTCGGTCCGCCGTAAGGCTTGTTGCCAAGTCCTCGCCCCGTCGAGCAAAGGTCGTCTGAGGCCCCGCACCCGCAAACACAGGCGAGGCCAGAAACCGGGGGAAAGTTTTCGCCTCAGCCTCCGACAAGGGACACCGCGTCTCCCTTGCTGTTGACGACCCTGGCGACTACAGGTCTCCCGTCGAGATAGGAGAGTCGAGATATGTCCTCTGGTTCAGCCATGACCGAAGTGAGTCCCCCACAGGTAGAGGCGAGCACCGAAGGGACTAGCCTCCTTGCTCGTTATGGCGGGTCGTCGCTAGAGCGAGTTCGTCGTGCACTAGATGAACTACGAGCAGGCCGCTGTGTGGTGTTGGTCGACGATGAAGACCGGGAGAATGAAGGCGACCTCGTCTTTGCCGCCGAGCACGCGAGTCCCGCGTTGATCAACTTTATGGCGCGCGAAGGGCGGGGTCTGATCTGCCTCACTATGACGGACGAGCACTTGAAGCGTCTCGACCTCCCTCTCATGGTCAAGCAGAACCAGTCTGGGTTCGGCACTGCCTTCACCGTCAGCATCGAGGCTCGTGACGGGGTCTCGACGGGAATCTCAGCTGCCGATCGGGCGCGCACCATCCAGGTCGCCATCGATGAGCGCACAAGGCCAGACGACCTCGTCCGCCCAGGTCACGTATTCCCCCTCCGCGCTCAGCCTGGCGGGGTGTTGGTGCGCACCGGGCAAACGGAGGGGTCCGTCGACCTCGCCCGCCTGGCAGGCCTCAAGCCGGCCGGGGTCATCTGTGAGATTTTGAATGACGACGGGAGCATGGCGAGGCTGCCTGACCTGGTGTCCTTCGCCGAGCGGCACGGACTCATCATTTGCTCGGTAGCGGACATCATCGCCTACCGCCTCGAACACGAGAGTCTCGTCGAGAAAGCGGCAGAGGCTATGCTTGACACGCCCTTCGGTCAGTTGCGTGCCATTGCATTTCGCTCAACGGTCGATGACCAAGAAGCGCTCGCCATCGTCAAGGGCAGCGACGAGGCTTTGCGCACTGCCGCAGCCGGGGCTTCTGAGCACCTCCCTCTCGTCAGGGTACATTCAGGGGACACTCTGACGGACGTCTTTGTGGGCAT
>JBMTAX010001047.1:0-1232 GCA_049429145.1 Myxococcota bacterium | reverse complement strand
GTTCGACAAGGACAAGCGGGCCCTTAGCATCGAGGAAAAGCCCGCAGCGCCGAAGAGCAACTACGCGGTCACAGGCCTCTATTTCTATGACCAACAGGTCTGTGACATTGCGCGCGAAATCAAACCCTCGGCGCGGGGTGAGCTCGAAATCACCACGGTGAACGCGCGGTATCTCGAACAGCAGGCCCTCAGCGTCGAGATCATGGGCCGCGGCTTCGCTTGGCTCGACACGGGTACCCACGACAGCCTGCTGGAAGCCGGGCAGTTCATCGCCACCCTGGAGAAGAGGCAGGGTCTCAAGGTGGCCTGCCCCGAAGAGGTTGCCTATCGACAGAAATGGATCAGCGCCGAGAAGCTTGAACGGCTCGCGGCGCCCATGAAGAAGAACAGCTATGGCCAGTACTTGCTGCAGGTCCTCAAAGAGAGAGCCTTTGCATGAAGCTGCTCACCACCTCCCTCCCTGGCGTCGTCATCGTCGAGCCCACGGTGTTTGGCGACGACCGCGGCTGGTTCATGGAGAGCTTCCATGAGCCCAAGTTTCACGCGGCCCTCGAAGTCCTCGGGCTGCCGAAGCCCCGTCCTTTTGTGCAAGACAATCACTCGTGCAGCCAAAAGGGCGTGCTGCGGGGGCTGCATTATCAACTAGCCCCCCACGCGCAGGGCAAGCTCGTCCGGGTGGTGCGGGGGCGCGCCTACGACGTCGCTGTCGATATTCGCCTCGACAGCCCGCACCGTGGGCAATGGTTTGGTCTGGAGCTGAATGCCGCCAATCAACGTCAGCTGTGGATCCCCGAGGGCTTCGCCCACGGTTTCGTCACACTCGAAGACGACACGCACTTTCTCTACAAGACCACTGACGTCTACGCGAAGGAGTCAGAGCGCAGCCTGCTGTGGTGCGATGAGCACCTGTCGATCGAATGGCCTGTGCATGAGCTGACAGACGCCCCCCTCGTGAGCCCGAAAGACGCCCTCGCCCCACGGTGGCCGCCCGCGATGGCCTAGTGTGTCTGAAAGACAACCTCCGACGTTGGACTACCAGTGAACGCACGCAATGCAGTCGAGCACCAAGGCAACATACGGTGGTTGGACTTTGCCATTCCCCGACTACCGGCGACGATGCGTCGGCCCACCTCTCTCTTCCCCCACCTGCACGTGCGGGTGCTCATTGCCCTCTCCATGATTTCCCCACGGAGACCCTCATGATCCTCGTCACCGGCGGTGCCGGCTTCATC
>JBMTAX010001046.1:0-1245 GCA_049429145.1 Myxococcota bacterium | reverse complement strand
GCCGTCGGGCCACTGACACCCGACGAGGTAGACAGGCTCTTGCTCATCGCCCACCACATCGCTGCGGCCCTCGCCCGCGGTCGAGACCACCGAAGGACCTTGCGTAAGCTCAAGACCCTCGAAGCCATGCTCGACATGCTCTCTGCCGATGAGGGTTGACCCAAGTACCGGGGACGTAGGTGCGGGGCAGGCAATTCATTGCCGGTCGTATTGGCGCGAACACGGCCGACTGCACGGCGAAACAGAGTCCGCTGGCAACCCCGCTCGAGTCTCCGGGGCCGCTAATGCTCGTATTTCGCTTTCGAGAAGACCCCTCCTCGTTTAGGCCAGAGAGGGGCCGCCTGGAGACATTCCTCGTCGAGCGTCGCCCAGGGTCACTATGAACCGGCCTTCAATTCCGCGAGGGCGCGTTTCACAGGCAAGTAATCAGGGGCGTCTACAATGACGCCTTGCCACAAGGCGAGCGCTTCCTCGCGCGAGCGTCGTTTCAGCAGCAACTGGCCCAAGGTAAAGCGTGCCTGCAGCAACGTAGGTTCGTTGTCGATGATGAACCGCAAACGTTGCTCTGCGCTTTCCATTTCCCCTCCCATCATCTCGGCCCGGGCGAGGTAGAGCTGCGTGATCGTGTGTTTTCCCGCAGTGGTTCGTTCGGCCTGGGTGAGTCGCTTTTCGATGCCCGCGAACCGTCCTTCCTCGTAGTCGAGCACCGACAAGTAGAGCAGGGCTGGATGATTATAGCGGTCGTTCTGCAGTGCATCGAGGAACAGCGCGCGCGATTTGCCTCGTTGCCCGGCGTGGAACCGAATGACGCCCTCGTTGGCGCGCAACAGGGGCTCATCGGTCTCGTTGACGTTCGCGTCCGCAAAGGCTTTGGCGTACTCGGTCAGTTCCTTCGGGGACAACGGGAAATCAGTGAGGGAGGGACGCTCGATATCCTGTCGGGGATCGATATCAAGTGTACGGCGAAGGACGGTGAAGGCTGGCCCGGGGCGGTTGCCGCGCATATGTACGGCTGCCAGAGCGAAGAACCCCCGGAAGCTCTTGGGGGCATACTCGATGACCTGCGAGAGCTCTTGAATGGCCGCCTGCTCGTCACCCGCGGCCATGATGACGTCTGCCAGTTGAGTGCGAACGAGCGGTTCGTAGAGCGGCGCGGTCGACTTGGTCTGCATGACCGCGACATCAAGGCTACGACGGGCGTCCTCGAGTCTGCCCTGCTGCTGGTAAATCCTGCCGAGCACATAG
>JBMTAX010001045.1:0-1248 GCA_049429145.1 Myxococcota bacterium | reverse complement strand
GCACCCGCTGCAACGCCTCTCGCTCAGTGGATGTGGGCGTTGAGGTCGGGTGGCGGCAGGGTCGCGAGCGCGGGGTGCTCGCCGGTGCCTTGGGTGAGGATGAGGGCGTACAGGAACGCTCCGAATCCGTTCGCCTTCTTGCCGTTGACCGTCACGATAGGTGTTCCCTCGGGGTCAAGGCGCATGGCGTAGGCGATGTCGTCATCGAGCTTGCGCTTCGTCTCGGCACTGTGGACACACTGCTCAAGCTCGGCGCGGGGGCGGTAGCGACTGCCAATCTCGAAGGCCTTCTCGACGGTGAGCTCCCGCTGCGCTGCGAACAGCTCGGAGCTGAGCTCGTGGGCGCGGGGGTCTCCCTCGAGACAGATTTGCACGCCTGCCGCGACACAGCTCACCGGGCCTGCGGGGTTACGTCGCTGCACCTCGGGGTTGCAGGAGGCATCGAGAGGGAAGTGCCTGGGTTCGACCGCGAAACTGCCGGGTGGCGTCACCCGCGCGATCTCCTCGAGGGTCGCGTGCATCTGTGCGCAATGGCCGCACAGCACGTCGGTCCACTCGACGATCTGCACCCTCGACTCAGCGCTGCCCCAGCGGCTGCGCGCAGGGGGCGCTTCGGCGATCGGGGGCGCCGCACGCCACATGCCGAGCGAACTCGAGAGCATCCCTTGCACCTCTTTCGGAAGCGAGCCGACGAAGCGGGTCATTTCCGCGTCGGTGGACGGGGTTGGCGCAGGGCCTGTCGGCTGCGGCGCCGCAGGGGTGTGGGCCGACCCTTGGGTTGCCGAGGAACTCGACGATGGTCTTGTTGGCTCCGCCGCATGGGGGGAGGCGCCGCGGATGGCCTCGGACGTCGACTGCTGCACGCTGCGTGGTGTCTGCAGGCCCGGGTAGAGCAGCGCGAGGAAGGCCACGGAAAAGGCGAGGGCGCAGCGCTGGGTTGCGGCCACGACGTCAGGAAGGCCCACCTTTCGCCAGACGAAGAGGGCGATGGCGCCGTAGGCGCCGGTGAGCAGATAAGTGCCCACGCACAAAGTGCAGAGCCCGCCTTGCGCAAGAGAGGCCGCCAGGAGCCCCAGAACAGCCACCACGCCGCCCGCGGCCGTCAGCCGAGTGGCGCTCAAAAGAGCTGCCGCCTCTCGTCGCTCTGCCCGGGCCCAGAGGGCGGCGAGGGGCAGGGCGAGAGCCATCAGCGCCCACACGAGACCCCAAGCAGCCACAGGGAGCTGCGTCGCGCTGTGCACGGCGCTC
>JBMTAX010001044.1:0-1251 GCA_049429145.1 Myxococcota bacterium | reverse complement strand
CGTGAGGGAGCGGTGCCCACGTCGTCACCGCGTGCGACCACGTGGCTCTCGTCGAGGGCGCGCGACACCCAGGGGGCCACAGGGTCTGTGATGACCCGCAGCGCTCCTTCGACGTCGCGGAGGCTGGTGGGTGCGCCGTGGTGCCGCACGCGGAAACGCAGATGGTGTCCACCGACGAGTCGCAGCTTGGCATCTTCGACGACCAGCACTCCGTCACTGGAGGGGCGTAGGGGACCACGCCACGCACCGTGGTCAACCTGCACGAAGAACTCGTGGGTGGGTTCGAGGCGTGTCGCGAGGCCCACCACGCGAACCTCTGGTGCGGGCAGTGTGGCGGCGCCCCCAGGACCCGCCACAGGGCGAGAGAAGCTCCCGAGCAGGCGAACACCATCGGTCGGCAGTCGAGCTCGCAGCGGGTCTAGGGGCGTGTCACTGAGCGCAAGATAGACATTGAGGAACTCGCGTGAACCCGTCGCGGGTACGGCTTCGATACCGCGGAAGTCGATGTACAGCGGAACCCCCAGGGCGTCCTCGAGGGCGCCCGCCACTTCGAACCCGAAGCCGAGGTCGTCCCCGAGGAAGGAATCGAATGCGAGGGAGACGAGGGACTCGAGCACGTCGTCAAAGGCCACATCGGGCAACAGCTCGTTGTAGGTGGGGCTGAACCCCTCGACGCTAGGACCGTCGGCCACTGCGACACGCAAGGTCTCGTTGGTGGTGTCGACGTAGACGCTGAGGCTCGCCGAAATGTCGGCGTCGACGGCGAAGACCCGTACGAAGCGCTCGTAGACGAGGACATAGAAGCTCACCTCGACGTTGTTCCAGGAGGCCTGCACGAGCCCCTCGGTGTCGTCACCGGCACCGAAGCGTACAGTGGGAGGCTCGCGCGGCATGACGGTGACGATGGCAGGTGCCGACGGCGACGCGAACTGCCGCAGCTTGCCCTCTGTCAAGAGGTCGAGCGTGCCGGCGCTGAGGGGAAAGGCCCCCTCTGTGAGCACGTGCACCTGCTCGGAGTCTACCTGCAGACACATCGCGCCCGAGTTGTAGGTGGCGAAGAGCGACTGGTTCGCCGCCGCCCGCGCGAGGGAGAGACCGATGTGGTAGGGCTCACCCTCGAACTCTCCCGACAGCGGCAGGGCGTCGGGGGCCCGGAACTCACCGCTGCCGTCGTAGAACGCGGCAAAAGCAGCACCGGTCAGGGGCACCACACAGGGGTGAGGCAATGACACCGCGTCGTGGTCATTTGCA
>JBMTAX010001043.1:0-1251 GCA_049429145.1 Myxococcota bacterium | reverse complement strand
AGGAAGAAAAAGAAGAAGAAGAAGAAGAAGAAGAGGAAGAAGAAGAAGAGGAAGAAGAAGAAGAGGAAGCAGAGGGGCGAGGGGGAGAGGGGGGAGGGGAAGAAGACGGGGAGGAGGGAGACAGGGCAGACGAGATACGAGAGGAAGAGTGAGGGCACAGATCTTTGAAGCCCGCATCGATTTGACGTTTGAGAGCGCTGATTTGGGATTTGCCCACGCCTGCACGATTGCGGCGCAAGCACTTTCGAGGAATCAGTAGGAACCGAACCATCGTTTCGGCCATTTCTTCGAGCGCATCGGAGTCGTAGAGCTGCTCGAACTGAGTGCAGAGCTGGCGCACCGGAGCCAGGAAGTTGGCCCGCGCTGCCACCGGGACGTTTCTGTAGAGCCGAGGCTTACAGTCAAACTCCGGGGGCAAGTGCTGGCACAGTTCCTTGGCTTCCGCACGGCCAGTTACATTCGAGAACGCGGCAGCTCGTGCGCCCGCCGCAGCGGCAGCAGCCTCGCGAGCAGCGCTGGCCATCTCCAGCGCCGCCTGACCGGCCGCGAGAGCCGAGTCAAGCACAGCGCTGGAGGCAGCCGCAGCAGCAACGCGTGGGCGCTTGCGCGGGCGCTCTTCTACGCACACGGGTGAGGCAGGAGGGGACCAGGGGGGAGAGGCAGCGGCGGGTGCAGCGCTGGGCGCACTCACGTCACCGACAGACGAGGCACCACCTGTGCCCGACTCAGAACCCGCGTGTGAAACGCGCCGACGCTTCGGGGCCGGCTGCGCCGCGGGTTCTTCATTGTCGCCGTCGTTACGGTCTGCGGTCTTCAAGTCAGCAGCCTCGCGGCGTGCGTGACCGTCGACGCGCGACCCAGAACACGCATGCACCACACCTGAGGAGCTGACAGAGGGGAACGAGCACGAGCCACACCACGACACACCGAGGGCGGACAGGGCCTGAACCTGGCTGTCGTCCAACTGAGCTCCGACGTGCGTGGAACGCAGGTGAGCCACGAGGGCGCCCGCAGAGCACGCGGCCGGAATCGAGCTTGGTTCGGCAGCACTTGAAGATTTGGTATCGTTGCATAGAGGACATTGCGGGCAATCGGATGATGTTGCCTTGCGCTTTGTCTTTGCAGCGGTTTTCGCAGATTTTCCGTTTGAACGGACGGCCGTTTTTTTTGACTTCGCCGGCATTTTTGAGCATTCCCCAAACTCGTCACAATGGCTTCGTGGCGGGCGAGGGTGGCCGGCCCCTGCACGCG
>JBMTAX010001042.1:0-1252 GCA_049429145.1 Myxococcota bacterium | reverse complement strand
CGGGAAAGCTTCAGCGCGGTAAACCTGAGTCATCACTCGGAAACTTCGCGGCAGACGCGATGCGCGAGGGAGCCTTGTCGGTGACTGGCGTGCGCCCACACCTCTGCTTTACCAACGCCGGGGGGCTGCGGCGCGACCTCGAGGAGGGGGTGGTAACGGAAGGGGCGGTGGTAGAGTTGATGCCATTCGACAATGGCCTTGTTGTTTTCGACATGGAGGGGAGCGCGCTGCGGCAGATCATGGACCGCCTAGCGAAGCGCGGCGACCCGGTGTCTGGGGTGCGCTACACGACGAGCGCAGGCAGGCTGGTCGACGTCATCGTGGATGGCCAGCCGCTCGATGAGCGCCGCACCTACCGTGTCTGCACCAGCGACTATGTGTTCGAGGGGGGAGGGCAGTATCCCTTCGAGGGGGCCCGCGAGCCGCGCTACACGGGTGTGCTCCTGAGAGACTTATTCATTGCGGCCTTCGAGCGGTCGCAGGCCAATGGTGAACCTGTAGTGCCCCTCGTCGACGGCAGAGCCAAGGATGTTCCGTGAACCGCAGTCACCGCAGAGCATTTCTGAAGTCCGCATCGGGGCTCGTGACGGGATGCGCCGTCCTCGGGCCGACGGTACTCTGCGCGCGACGCAGCCATGCGGCGCCGTCGGGTCGACTGACTCTGCTTCACACCAACGCCACTCATTCTCGCCTCGAGCCGTTTCAAGATGGTCCATTTCGTGGCCGCGGTGGCGTTTCACGACGTGCGACGTTGATCAAGCGCGCGCGCGCCAACAACCCTCACACCCTTGTGCTCGATGCGGGGGACACCTTCCAAGGCACCCCGTGGTTCAATGAGTTCAAGGGCAGCGTCGACCTCGAGGCCATGAGTCTCATGGGTTATGACGCGACGGCCCTGGGCAACCATGACTTCGATGCCGGCGTCGATGTGCTCTTCGAGAACTTGCAGCGAGCGCCTCATCTCGCAGCACTGGCAGCCAACTTCGACATCGAGGAAGGGACGCCTCTGTCGACACGCGTCCGGCCCCACCGCATCTACGAGTTTCCCATCGCCGACGATGTTCAGCCATGGAAGGTCGGCGTGTTCGGGCTGGGCGTGCGCTTCGAGGGCCTGGTGAACCCCCGAATGCATGAGGGAGTGCGTTACCTCGACCCTATCCCTGTCGCGCGCGAGCAAGTCGGTCTACTGCGAGCACAAGGATGTCAGGTGGTGGTCGCCGTGAGCCACCTCGGGTACCAAGGCTATGCTGGT
>JBMTAX010001041.1:0-1254 GCA_049429145.1 Myxococcota bacterium | reverse complement strand
CGCCATTCTTCATCGCCGATGCTGACACCACGACGAAGACGAACCCGAACGACAACGACACCGACAATGACGGCGTGCTCGACGGCGCGGAAGACGGCAACCAGAATGGCAAGGTCGATACGGGCGAGCTGAACCCCCGCGACCCCAACGACGTACCTGCGAACAGCCCCGTCGCGAACGCGTGCGCCAGCCCGCTCTTGCCCAACTTGCACCAGCAGCAGGCCCCCGACACCATGGTGGCGACCCACCCCAACTTCACCTTGGCGAACGGCGGCGTCATTCGGGACGGCGCCAAAGTGGTGGGCCTCTCGGTCGTCGACACCACGAACCAGATCGTCGGTTTCGCCTTGCGCATCGAGAAGAGCCCTCCTGCGACGGGCACGACGGCCAAGCAAGAGCTCGACGCCATCGAGGCACGGGTCGGTGGCCTCTCGGTACCCCTCGAGCAGACCTTCACAACCTGGGATGGCTTCGACGCGGTACGGGGCACCTATGATTGCAGCGGTACTTGCCTCGGCGGCGGCGCCCTCGTCGACCGCGCCCGTGCCCTGGCTCGGACGGCGCTGCGTGCCGGGAACACAGGCAGTGTCGAGGTGCCGTTCACCAATGCACCCCAGGTCACGGGAAACCTGAAGGTAGGTCTCGAGGTGGTCAAACGTACAGACCGCTATTTCGTTGTGGTGGGAGCCCTCACGTCGCTCTCGGCCTACGACGATCCGGCTACGGGTCGTGACTTCAGGCTCGAAGACCTTTTCGGCGGCAGTGCGCTGGCGCAGGTCGGGGACACCATCGGCACCGAGTGCAATCGCTTCGTGGGCCAGCCGAACCAGAAGGTCGACTTCATTTGGGTCGTGGATGACTCGGGGTCGATGAGTGACGCGCAAGATGCCGTGAGCGCGGCGCGTACGGCCATGGAGGAGCGTCTTGCTGCCAGTACCCTCGACTGGCGCATCGGGCTCGTGACGACGCAGTATTGGAAGGACCAAATCGGGAGCGGCACGACGAGAACCTATTGCGATTTCGTCACGACGACGGCTGCCTTCAAGACTTGTCTCGACGAGGTACAGGCCGCGAATCGGGGTGATGAGCGTGGGTTCGAGTCACTTAAAATGATTTTGTCGGGCGGAGGCTCCGTAGCTGCGCGATGGCTGCCGGCCACCGCGGCCGGTGCTGCGGTGAGTGCGAGCAAAGTACGCGCGGACGCACAGGTGGTGGTGATCTTCTTGAGTGACGCCGGAGACCAGAGCGACGTGG
>JBMTAX010001040.1:0-1261 GCA_049429145.1 Myxococcota bacterium | reverse complement strand
CCCCCCTCACCTCCCACCCGTCGCAGGCGGCGGCGAAACGCCTCTTCAGCAGGTTTGCGCCCTGCCTGCGGGATTGGGTGTGGGCCCCGGACGAGCTTTGCTCGACGGGGGGAGGGTCTGCCAACGGACCCTCCGGCAGAACGAGCTGGGTGCGCAAAACGACGAATGTCGATATTGCCTCACCCGGTAGGAGTGCTTCGGGAGAAGAGAGCGCTCGATCTACGGGGCGAGGGAAGCCAGCACCCTGCAAAGCCGAGCCTCGAGCAGCTCGCTCGTCGCAGCCGTGACAGTGACGTGGCCAAGCTTGCGGCCTGGAGCCGGCGACTTGCCATAGAGGTGCAAAGCCGCCCCCTCGACTGACAGAAGGCCACTCAATGCACGCGGAGACTCGCCAATGACGTTGACGAGCGCACAGGGTCCGCGGGACGCAGGAGACCCCAACGGAAACCCACAGACGGCCCGAACGTGGTTCTCGAACTGGCTGGTCTCGGCGCCCTCGAGGGTCCAGTGCCCGGAGTTGTGCACGCGCGGCGCCAGCTCGTTGACGCAGAACCCCTCCTCTGTCTCGAAGAGCTCCACGGTGAGCAAGCCGATGTGGTCGAGCTTTTCGGCAATGCGCTGTGCGTAGCCTTGCAGGAGGGCGCGCTCACCGTCGTCGAGCGAAGCGTTCGCGCGAGAGACACGCAAAATCCCGTCGCGATGTAAGTTCTCGACGGGGTCGTAGATGGCGACCTCGCCACCGCGGCCGCGGGCGAGGAGCACGGAAACTTCTCGTCGGAGCGATAGGAAGCGCTCTGCGATGCATGGCCCACCGAGGCTCAGGAAAGCGCTCTCGAGTTCGCGGAGCTCGCGCACGCGAACCTGGGATTTCCCGTCGTAGCCACCTTGGGTACGCTTCATGACGAGGGGGAAGCCGAGGGCGGCTGCGGCGTCAAGGTCTTCGATCGAGGCGACAGAGACGAACGGGGCGACGGGGATGCCGAGCCCTTGTAGCAGGTGTCGCTCGAGGAGACGGTCTTGAGTGGCCTCGAGGGAGGCCCGGCAAGGCGCCACCTTGGTCTCGCGCGCCGCGACGTCGAGCACGGCGAGGGGCAGCTGCTCGAGTTCATAGGTGACGACGTCGACGCCGCTGGCAAAGCGCGCGATGGCGGCCTCGTCGTCCCACGGGGCGAAGGTGGCCTCGCGCGTCACGTCCCGTGCCGGCCCCGTCGCAGGGGCGTATAAGACGGGGATAACGTCGAGACGCCGTGCGGCCCCAGCG
>JBMTAX010001039.1:0-1266 GCA_049429145.1 Myxococcota bacterium | reverse complement strand
AGGATCTGGTCGAGGCGGGAGTGCACACCACCGTCTGACAAGAGGGCCTGTAGGTGCAAGGTCCCCCCGGCGGTAAAGCGTTCGGCCAGGTAGAGAAAGCCGGGATCTCGGAACAGGCGCCCTTCAGCGAGTGCTTTGTCGACGAGCGCAGCTCCCTGCAAGACGATGCGACCGGCCCCTAAGGCGTTGTGGCCGACCTCAGAGTTTCCCATGTCATCGTCAGAAGGAAGTCCTACAGCGGTGCCATGTGCTTTGAGGGTACCGCGTCGCCTCTCGTCGCTGAGTAAGCGTTTGAAGTGCGGCATCTTCGCTTGCGCCACCGCGTCGTAGTCATCGCCAGGGCCGAAGCCGACGCCATCGAGGACGATCACTGCCACAGGTCCGGCAGGCTTGAGCACAGGGTGGGGAACGAGTGGAAGGGTTCTGGCCATGAGGCCGTGTACCATCGTGCGGCGACGGGGAAAGCCCCGGCGAGAAACGCCTCGTCAGGGCAGAGGTCCCACCAGAGGCTCCATCCGTTGGCTACCCACCCGCACCCCTCCCTCGAGCGCATCGACAGCGCTGAGCACCCAGGAATCATGGGCCGGGTCTCCTCCCTCGAGCACGGTCTCCCCGGAAGGTGGCCCGAGGAAGCGGTCGGGCTGCACTCCGCCGGAGTCGAGGCGCTGCCCTTCAGCGCCGATGTAATGGGCATTGGTCACTTTCAGTACCCCGCCGCCCGGCATGCGGATGATGCGCTGCACGCTGCCTTTGCCAAGGCTGGGCGCGCCGAGAAGGACCGCCCGCTCCCGCTCCTGCAGCACCATGGCGACAAGCTCCGACGCCGAGGCCGAACCGCCGTCGAGCAGCAGCGCAACGGGAGAGCGCACGTCCGACGGCTGATGCCGCGCACGATAATCCTCGGCGGCTCGCCCTGGACGAGGAGCGATACCGCCGATGGCGCCGTCCTCGAAGAAGAGATCGAGCAAGCCCACGGCCTCCTCGACGAGGCCCCCCGGGTTGTGACGCAGGTCGAGCACCACCCCCTGGTGCGGTCGTGCCCACAATTCGGCGGCCAGCTGTTGCGCAGCACCAGGTCCGAAGGCAGCGAGGCGAAGGTACAGGATCTCCCCGGGGAGCTCGACGCTGTAGACGGCGTGCTCCGGTAGCAAGGTGCGGGTGAGGGTGACCGACCTCTGGCTTTTCGGATCGGCTGTTCCGCGTGAGTATTGGACGCTCAACTCACTCTCTGCGGGTCCGATCAACAACTCGCAGAGCTCGGCATAA
>JBMTAX010001038.1:0-1271 GCA_049429145.1 Myxococcota bacterium | reverse complement strand
CGTAGGTCACCAGACGCGTCTCCATCCGCTCGGCCGCCGCAACAAACAGTGGGGCGTAGGCAGGGGGAGCCTTCTCGACTGCAAGCTCAAGCGCCCGCTCCCAGAGTTGGTTCGCCGGCACCACATGGGTGAAGAGCGCCTCCGCGTCGTGAAGTGTCGCAGTGGCGACATCAACGGACACTCCCTCCTTCGACACCCACTGCCACATCACGTTCGCAAGCTCCGCGCGCAACGAATCCGGCACGATCAGCCGGTCCACAGACTCCAGGACCTGAAGCGACTCCTCGCGAAACCTCGGCACGCCGAGCAGCGCGTACGCGAACACCATCGTGTCGATTACCATCGTCGACTACCGCCGGCCCTGGTCACGCCACGACCTCACGTTGGCGGCCGACGTCCGCGGCAGCCGATCCCACCGGGCGCGGATGCGTCGTGCCACCTCGGTTCGCGGCGCATAGCGCTGCTCCAGCAGGTCGCGGACCTCCTGCTCCATAGAGACACCCCGCGCCTCTGCGATCTCCTTCAGCCGGTCGATGGTGTCGTCGGGTAGATTTCGGATCGTAAGTGTCGCCATGTGCCCTCCTCTGCTAGCGTTATGCTAGCAGAGCAGCGACCGGTCAGCCAACACGGTTTGGGCGCAAGGCTCGGGCTAGCGAGAGTATTGGCGTCAGTGAGCCTGGGGAGCCAGGGCTTCCGAGGGGCGCACCCGCCCGAGACGGGGCAGCGTCGTGCGGGGCGTGCCTCACAGACCCGGCCGAGCCGCTGCGGGGCTGATGCCCTGCCTCTATCGACGTGCTGCGTGCGCCGTCGCCCAAACTTTACGTTGGTCGACGCTCGTGCCGCCCCGGGGCTCAGGGAAGACGGCTTCTGGGCTCGGGTGCTCGCGGGTCTGCTACCCCGAACGCCCCGCCGCATAGCCGGCGCCAGACCAGGTCGGGAAAGACAAACAGGCGTGGTCTGTAGCCAGTGTCTCGTCGTGGTTCTGCCATCGGCTCGTGCCAAGCAAAAAAGCGGGCCGTGCCCCTCGGGCGCCTCATTACCCTGCATCGTAGGAGCGTACAGATGCACGAACGTCCACCCGCACATGGGGCGCGTGCCGTTCTCGCTCCAGCGTCGAGTTGGTTCCCGGCTTGGAGGCTTTCGTGCTTCGAGCGCCCCCAGGGCTGTGCCTCCCCCGTCGGCGTGGTCCCCAAAGGGCCGCGCATCGAGCCTCGAGCCGCCTCTGTCACTACGGCGCCCGCGGCGCCATTGCGAACGCTCGACTTACGAGC
>JBMTAX010001037.1:0-1272 GCA_049429145.1 Myxococcota bacterium | reverse complement strand
CCTCGAGGAAACTCTTCGGCGCAGGCGCGGAGGGCGTCGACGATGGAGAGGCCCCGTTCCTTTTGCAGGCGAGCCCTAAAACCGACGTCGGCGGGGTTTGTGGAGTTGAGCCACAGGTCGAACGGGGTGGGGCGCAGCTGCAGCACAGCGGCTTCGCTTTGCGCCCGGTCCACCATCAGGAGCTCGGAGTAGACGCCACCTTTGAAGCGGAGCCCCTTAAACAGCGACGTCTGGCGGGTGTTGAGGCCGACGAGGTGAGCTACGCGGTCGTGGGCTGCGACGTGTTGGTTCAGGAAGATGGTGGCAGCGTTTGCGAGCAGCGCGCCGTGGATGGGGCTGTTTTCGAAGTCGCTGAGGTCTTGGGTGATGGCCCAGGTCGAGGCGCCCCATTTGCGGCCGGTGCGGTACAGCTCTGCGACGATTTCGGCAGCGACGGGGTGGGTGAGCAGCTTCCAGGTCTCGTCGAAGAGTACGAACTTCGTCATCTCGCGCGGGTACCGCTGGATGCAGCTCCACACGTAAAAGGACACGCTGAGGAGCAGGACGGAGGCGAGGTCTTTGTCTTTCTCGAGGCCGAAGAAGTCGAACACTTGAAAGGGAGCGTCGTACTTGAAGCTCGAGGGCCTGTCAAGCAAGCGAGCGCGGACGGGGTCTTTGGTCCACGTCTGGAGCTGCAGGTACATGTCGCGAGCTAAGGGTGCATATTCCGGCTGCGTTGCCTTGAAGGCCTCGAGCTGCCGCACGACGTCGCGCAACAGTGGCGCGCGTCCTTCGCCCTTGGTCGCGGCGTACGCGGAGAGGATGGCAGTGCGAGCGATGTCGTAGCAGAGGGCTTTGTGCGGGTGGTCGTGGATGCCGGGGACGGCCATGACGCAGACGAGCTGCTTGAGGTAGCCGACCTTCTCTTCGTCGATGGACTTCTTTTGGGCGCCACTCTCCTGCACGAGGAGCTCGTCGTGGGCGAAGAAGGGGTTGAAGGCGATGTCATGGGTGCCAGCAAGGGAGACGTAGCTTCCGCCGAGGACGTCACAGAGTACGCGGTAGTTCGAGACTTCGGGTCCCTGCACGTCGATGACGAGCACGGGACCGCCTTCTGCGAGGCACGCCTGTTCGAACACGGACGCGACATGGAAGCTCTTCCCGCTGCCTGAACCGCCGAGAACGAGGACGTTCTTGTTGGGCTTTTCTTGGCCGAAGCTCACCTTGCGCAAGGTGCCCTGGCGCGTGTGGTAGAGGAGCTGCGCCTCGTCGTCACCGAGGGAGGGCACGAAG
>JBMTAX010001036.1:0-1281 GCA_049429145.1 Myxococcota bacterium | reverse complement strand
TTCAGACAGTTTGTCGGAGAGCGTCCCAGAACCCATTGCTGAAGTGATGGGATCACTTGGATCATCTGAAAAGACAATTGCGCTTCCGATATCGCCCTCACGATTGGCAACGATTATGAGACGAACACGTCGTCGGGCTGGATGCTTTGATGGAGATCCATTGAAGTTGTCAGCCGGTGCCGCATAACCGCACGTCTCGATTGCAACCATCGGGTCTTCGCTAATCATTGCGTGGAGGCAAGGAATAGCAGCGACACCTATATATACGTCTGCTACCTCGGCGAGGAGGCGACGTGAATGAAGCGCTGAAATCGAAAAGAGACGATGGTTTTGCGTGTCGTATGGGTCAACGTGGTCATGATGTGTTTGCTCAAGTATTTCAAGGGCGATTTTTTCGAGGTAGTTGCGGGTCATACAAATATCGTGACGCCCGGCCTCGTGGCGACACTCCCCGCTGCCGAATCACGCTTCCCTGACTTTGGCTATTCCGCATTTGCCTCCACGGTGTGAGGTGTCGGCAATCCCGCTGACACTTCAAGAAAGGAGTGGCCAATGGCCCTCGACACATTCACCGATCAACACGCTCAAGAGTTTCTCGAGTACACGCACAAGGCGTACCTCGGGGTTGCCGACAAAAAGAATCCAAAAGAATGCAACCGACACATCTTCAGCGTGCTGCTACCCGAAACCACTGACCTCGGTCCGATCTCTCTTCTGGAGATTTCGCGCAGCTGGCCACTGATTGCGGCCATCGACAGGGACGGTACCGCCGTAGCGCTCCAGTTCAAGGACACACCGTGGATCAACTTTGTGTATTCCGTCAAAAATGACAACATCAATGAGCAACTCGAAGAAATGACGCTTCCGAGAGGTGCACTTGCACTGAGTCTCTCTTTCGAGATGTTCTCACAACGTGTCGACCTCACAACTGGGGACTCTCAGTCCGCAAAAGTTCGCCAGACGATCGTCATCCCTCGAAATGGACAGGTGATCAGCCTGCTCTCAGAACGAGCCGGCGAAACACAACCAGTGGCCGCGCTCAACGGAGGGACAATCGACCTTCTGCGAGAGGTAGTAAACCGAACCACACCGTAGACATCTGCGATTCAGTTCACCCGTGAGGGACCAGCTAACACCTGGTCCCTCACTTTCATTTTGTCCTCCACCTACGACCTCCTCCCTCTGACCACCTCCCTAAAGGGAGGTGGGAGGTGGTCAGGGGAAGAAGTGGAGGTCGCCCCCAAAGGTGGCGCCTGACCCCCCCGGGGCGGGCATGGGGGG
>JBMTAX010001035.1:0-1282 GCA_049429145.1 Myxococcota bacterium | reverse complement strand
CGCGATGTTGTCGCGGCGGAATCCGTGGATAACCCGGCGCGCCTGCTCCAGCCCCAACTGGGCCACGATGTCGTCTTGCACCCGACGGGTCGCTGTCGCCGTCAAGGCAAGAACAGGTGTGCCTGCGAAGGGCGCAAGGTGGCGCTCGAGGCCCCGGTAGTCGGGGCGGAAATCGTGCCCCCAATGCGAGATACAGTGCGCCTCATCAACGGCGATCAAGGCAGGTCGACGACGGGCAAGAAACGCGCTGAAGCGGGGTACCGCTAGTCGCTCAGGAGCGATGAAGAGAAAATCGAGTCGGCCGTCGAGGTAAGCCACGCAAGCCTCGCGGCTCTCTTGGCGCGGCCTGCCCGAGTGGATGCGCGCAGCGCGAAAACCGAGGGTCTCGAGCTTGGCGACCTGATCTTCCATCAAGGCGATCAAAGGGCAGATGACGAGGGTCGTTCCCTGCCGCAAATGCCCAGGGAGCTGGTAGCACAGAGACTTGCCCGCGCCGGTAGGCATGACGAGCAGGACGCTCTCGCCGGCGAGCAAGGCACGACACGCCTCCTCCTGGCGACCGCGGAATCCCGCGAGCCCGAACCGCTCCCGCAAGGCCGTCTGCAGGGTGGCTTCCGCGTCGTTGGCGGCAAGTGACGGCGGTGGGTCAACCCGCTCTGTGTGCGGATCGTGGGCTGCCAGCTCGTGCTCCGTAGGGTTCTGTGCCGCCATAGCCGTCATAGCCGTCTCGATCGCCGCGCTCACTATCCGCTGTCGGTCGTCCGCGATTGCGTCGAATACATCACAGCCATCGCCGTCGGTACAGCGCGATTCGCCTGGTTCCCCGAAACGCATCCTGCCGACTCGTCGATGCGGCACCAGATCCAAGAAGTGGATGACCTGCGGGGGGGAGAGCGGATACCTTGTCACTCATGACGGATCGCACCGCGAATGAAGCGCGAACGCGAGCCATCCAGCGCGTGTTGGTGGTGACGTTCCTGTTGAACCTCGTGGTCGCGGGCGCAAAGGTCGTGTACGGCACAGCGAGCGGGGCGCTGGCCATTCGGGCCGACGGCTTTCACTCCATCGCCGACTCGATGAACAACGTCATCGCCTTCGTCGCGATTTCGCTGGCGGCACGACCTCCCGATGACGACCATCCCTACGGGCACCGCAAACACGAGGTGCTCGCCGCCGCGGTCATCGGGGTCAGCCTGCTGCTCATCGCCTTCGATGTCTGCAAGGACGCTCTTCAGCGGCTCATGGGCGAGGCGACCCCTCCATCGCTCGACGATGTCGCATT
>JBMTAX010001034.1:0-1287 GCA_049429145.1 Myxococcota bacterium | reverse complement strand
CACACAATCATTCAGCGTGCAGCAACCCACACAAACCTCAGATGTGGTGTTCGTCGGTGCCGATCTCCGCCCGTTTGCGCTTCCGAATGCCCCGTTAGCGATCCTCAGCGCGGGTTACATGCACAGCGCTCGATTCATCGGCGACATCGAATATACGCTTGACGGCAAAGATTACGCGGAACGGCTCGTCACCTATTTTCAGTGGTCCGTAGAGCCACGGGCATTGCTGAATGTACCAGGTCGCCCCTTCGCGCCGGGGCTTGGCGCTACAATGGTCTACCAGCCGCTCGAGTTGTTCGCGGCATCGATCGACGTCGGTGTGTACTACGGCAAGGGCCTCGACTTGGCCGCGTTCTCGCAAGATGAGCTCATCGCCGAGTTCCTGTTTGACTTCACATTACCATTTGCATTTGAACCCGTCCAACTACTGGCGTTCGTCACCCCCTCCAAGGGGTCGCCGGTAGAATCAAGCGAGAAGACGCCTGACGCAGTCCCCGAATCCGAGAATCTCCCCTCCTCAGGATCAAATTGAGGAGGGATCCAAAACCAGTGGGGGGTGATTAGGTCCGGCGGTATTGAGTCTGCAGACAACAAATGTCTCGATGAAGACGACGGGGTTCATCGAGTTGGTGAATGCATCGTGAAAGTTGCGCCGGTGGCTTCACCTCCCACGACATCGCCTATGTCCCCAAAAAAGAGAGTTTGCGCGCCGCGAGCGAAGAGCCGCGGTGCGCAAGCCTTCACGTTTGGCGTACAAAAACCCCGTTGCGCAGCCCCGTGTTCAGGGCCCCGGGCGCTGGGTAGGCTCCTTCGATTTGGGGGATGACCTCGGTAGGCCAACGCTCGATCCTCGAGCGCGCTGAAGTCGACAAGGCTAAGTTCTCGATCAGAATATCGATATCTGTGACTTGCCAGACATCACTGTACGCTGGGTCGTCCTCAACGAGGCGGCCGATACGGGACAGCACCACGAGACCAAGAGGGACGATGGCGCATCCAAGGAGATTCATGGTCGAGAGAAGCCTCGCACCAACCTCTGCGCCCGAAACAGATTCCATGGTCACCACCGCGCCGACTGGCTTGCCGAGGAATACATCGGTAGCTTCCCACGGGGTCATCACCTCAAAGAATCGCTGCAAAGGCGAGCCCCATGAGCCCCAATAGGTACCGGTCACAACGACAAACCCATTGGCGGCACGAAGCTCGGCAACCACGTCGTCGATGGATCGGGACTCGGTAGCAAGAGTGATGACGTCGATAAGAACACCGTTCGCACTAGCCTGGGAG
>JBMTAX010001033.1:0-1290 GCA_049429145.1 Myxococcota bacterium | reverse complement strand
GTCAAATCCACTTGTCTGGCGACCCTGCCCGTCCTGCCAAAATGTTCGCCAATGTTGGGTGCCTAGGCGTTCGAACGACGTGAGGGCCTGATTGGTGACTGTCGTACCGTTCTGGAGTTGCGCCTCCGCTTCCCACCAAATGTGAAATGCCTCTCCTGGTTCAAGTGCTTGAAGGGCCTCCTGAATTCCCTCAGGACGATGCTTTAGGTTGCCATTCATCCAGCTTGTACGAAGCTCTTGCGTTTCGATATGCATCTGGGGGAGGACGCCGATGGTTTGCGCACAGAGTTCGGCCCCTGCACTCCACACGAGGGGGGATAGCACCGGTGTCGTCCAGACGAAGGCGATTCGTGCCGTGGAGCGGAGTGGAATCTCTGCAACACCGAGTTCTGGCCAAAAAGTCGCATCGTGCAGTTTCTCCCATCGGGTGGTGCGAGGGGAAAGTTTCCACGCGGAGAATACTCGATCCCTCTGCATGAGCGACGACATCTCATTGGGCACGAATGAAACGTGAGCTCTCTGAAATAAGGAGGCGCCATCCATGAAAACTTCGAACGCCGAAGAATCATCATCAGCCTCCGCAGCCGTCGCAGGAACCGCAGCAAGGTCTGAGAGCCATGAAACTGTTGGACGCGAAGATGCTTCTTGATGCATGTCTCCTTCGAGGCTGACTGCCTGCGCAGAATCGCGTCCACTACCTGGACACCACGTCAGGTCCCGTACGCCAACTAAGGAGTGACATAATCCTGGGAAAGTACGCGGAATGGTGAAGCTAAAGCTCAAGGGGGCACGCTGTGATTCATCCCTGAACCCGAGCAAGACATCCTTTCTGGTCCCGGCATCGCTCTCGACTGGACGCCAAACAAAAACATCACCTCGGTCTATATCGTACCCCGGTGGTGCGTCGATCACACCTATTTCAGGATCGTAGGGTGACGCGAGCAGTGATCTAAACCGATACACCTCAAAGCGGAAAGAATGGTAAGAGGGAAAAGACAGCAGCGGAGGCGCGAAGGCTGCGTCATCACCCCTTTCCAAGGTTCCACTATCGACCGTGGGCAGCCCGGATGAGTCAACGTCTGTATCATGTTCTCGTTGCCCTGGTCCCTCGGTGAGCGAGCAACTGGCCAGCAGGCTACTGCATAGCGAGAGGAGAAAAGATGATGCACTTTGTCTGCACAACCGCGCCAAGTTGCCTTGGACCATCCTGCACGACCTCGTGAAAGTCCTATCTGATTCGACCGATGAGATCATTCATCACGGCCCATAACGGAGGTAGAGTCTTGCGTT
>JBMTAX010001032.1:0-1290 GCA_049429145.1 Myxococcota bacterium | reverse complement strand
TGTCACTGCGCCGGTCGATGGGCAGCCCGCGGACCTGTTCCGGCGACATGTAGCCGAACTTTCCTTTCAAGACGCCCGCCTGGGTCTTGGACGCGCGGTTCGCCGCCTTAGCGATGCCGAAATCGATGACCTTGATGTCTCCCTCATAGGTGACGAGGATGTTCTGGGGCGAGACATCGCGATGGATGATGTTCATCGGCGCACCCGCGGGGTCCCGTCGACGATGCGCGTAATCGAGACCCTCGCAGATCTTTGCCGTGATGTAGGCCGCCTGCGCGATGGGCATCAACTGCCCGGCTGATCGCAGCCTGTCGAGGATGCTGCGGAGATCGCGGGAGGGCAGATACTCCATGGCGATGTAGTAATGAGGCCCTTGCTTCCCGAGTTCATAGATCTGCGCGATGTTGGTGTGGTTCAGCTGCACCGCGATGCGCGCTTCGTCGATGAACATGTGGATGAACTCCTGGTCATCCACGAGACTCGGCAGGATGCGCTTGATGGCGAGAATGCGCTCGAAGCCAGCCACACCAAAAGTCTTGGCCTTGAACACCTCGGCCATGCCGCCAACGTTCACTCGCTCGAGCAGCACATATTTGCCGAACCTGACTGGGTACCCGCTCATGACACCTCTCGTGGGAGTGAGCGCACCAATGCCCTCTCCCACCACCGGTTCAACGGTCGGGTCAGTGTAGGGGTCTACCGGGGGTAGGGTCAAAACCCTGGCGCCCTTGGGGGGCACCGCGGTCCCCGGTAGACTAGGAGAATGCTCTCAGAGGACGAAGGCCGGGCGGTGCTGCGGGAGGTGTTCACTTCCCACGGCAGCCCCGTCTCGGAGGACCACCTCCTCTGCGAAGAAGACCTTCGAGTTGTCGTCGATGGCTGGTCTGTGGACACCCAGGTGGGGTACGAGTTCGTCTCGAGCGCAGATCGCGAGCGCAAAGGCTTGACCCCTGCGGTGTTGCGCGCGCTGGAACGGTCCATGGCGCAAGGGCGGCTTTATTTGTTCCTCATTGACGCGACCGATATCGGGACGAGGGAAGAACTCGCCGGTGCAGCGCGCTCGTTTCTTCGCTTCGTGGCAGAGCGGCGCAAGGCGGAGGGCCGGTGATCGAAGAGGCGCCGTGGACATCGGGTCTTCACCGACTTCGGGATCAGCTGCAGTCCCACATCGCAGAGCTGGAGCAGGCGCAATCACGCTTTTTTGGCGAACTGCAACGTGCCAACGCAGCGACGCAGGAAGCTCTGGGAGAGCTCGCGAAGTGTCTGCTGCCGAACCTGGAGGCGCCCTGG
>JBMTAX010001031.1:0-1291 GCA_049429145.1 Myxococcota bacterium | reverse complement strand
GGTCTGCCTCGCAGAGATGTCCTCGAGCGTGCTTGTGTCGGAGGTCAGCGACCCGGGGGTGCACGAGGTGCTGCTCGACCTCGCGAGCAACGACGACGGGCAGCAGATCTACATGGTCCCCGTCGAACCTGGGATTGCGCAGACCTTTGCCGATGTGCAGCGGGTGCTCGCGCAGCGCGAGTGCCTCGCCATCGGACTGCGTCGCGCGGGCAAGCTACAACTGAACCCTGGGGCGAGTGCGGCCGTCGTCGATGGCGATATCGCGGTCTGTGTGGGCGCTACGCGACCTGCCGCGCTCACCACCAGGGAAGGCTAGACGACGGTCCGAGGGTCAGGTGGGGTTGAAGTAATTGAAGACGAACCCGGCAACATACTCCACGCAATCGGTGTCCTTGACGTAGATCACCCCGAGAGCATCGCCTGAAGCGCTCGATTGGCCGTACACCACAACGTCGCCGTCGTCGGTACCCGACTCGCCAAGGTGGGCCTCGAGCTCGCCCCGCGTGGCACCGATTCCGATTCCCTCGTCGGCACCACCAAAGGGCGGCGTAAGGGTGAACGAAGAGATGGGCGTCTGCTCGTCGCAACCTGAGGTGGCGCAGCGGCCTACGATGCGTACACCGGCGGCGTACCAGACCCGCGCTTGGTAGCGCAAAAAGCCGAGGTTGATTTCGCCCGTGCCATCCCAACCGTCACCGAGGACGGCCACCGCGTCGGCGAAGGTCGACCCACGCTGCAAGGTCGACAGCTTCTGGCCATCGGCGCTGAGTACGAGCGGTAGGGTCCAGACGTCGCGATCCTGCACGCGGAAGGCACTGATCTGAGTCACCTTCCCGTCGCTGCCGACTCCGAGTGCGATTCCTTGAGGTCCAAAATAGCGCACCTCCCCGTCGCCCACCGCGATGACAGCGGTGGGGGCAGCAGAGGGGGCTGCGGCGCCGATGCTCGCGCTCGGGGTCTGCGCCGTTGCATCGCTCCCGGCGAGGGTGAGCACCCGGGCAACTTTGTCCTGCTGCGACGCCGAAGGGGACGTCGACAGACTCCCATCGGCGTCCACATATTGAATGCGCACGCCCGCGGCGCAGTAGTGCGTGCGCCAGGGGTTGTCGTCGTCGTTCAGGCCTGCGCCGAGCAGCGCCTCGACTTGCGCGCGACTCGATTGCCCAAGAGTGAGGGTACCACCGGAAAAAGTAACCACGCCATTGGTCCCGAAGCTCACGGTCCCCGTGGGAGACACGCCCGCGCAAGGAGCGATCACGTCGCACGACGTCGAGCTGCCGCCCGCGTCCCC
>JBMTAX010001030.1:0-1291 GCA_049429145.1 Myxococcota bacterium | reverse complement strand
GGCGCGGCGGCCCTCAGAGAAGTGGCTCAATGAGTCAAAGAAGCATCACGCGAGAACAGCGACCGTCGTGAAGGGTCGGGAAATGGTTCGCGATTTCTTGGCGGCGGGCTACTGCGTGTTCAACTGCTCCGGCCTCAGTTTTTCCTCAACTCGAGACGAGCATGGTGTCGCCAAGCAGACGCCACAGGGGTGGATGCATGCGCAGCACTGGCTTGGCTATGACGATCGCGAGGAGACGGTCAAGCTGTACGGTCAGCCGCTGGTTCTATGGCAGAATAGTTGGGCGAAGTGGAATCGGGGACCGCGTCGAATTCGCGGCACCTCAATAGACATCCCAGAGGGTGGCTACTGGTCTCTGGCCAGCACGATCGACCGCTGCTCGTGCATCGCGCTCTCGAGCGTTGCTGGGTGGCCTCGCAGGAATCTGCCGACTTATGGAGCGGAGGGCAACGTATGAGTCGCGTGCTGCTCCTACTCTCCGTCGCGGCTGCTGGTTGCTCGGCGAGATCGCCTGACGCTGACCTTCAGCCCTTTGTTGCTGTCACTGGCCACTATGCCGTCCTATGCCACGTCGCTGACGCCGATTCGCCGGACGGGGTGTGCCCAAACTGCAATGGCACCGGGAAGGTCGGAGACACGAGGGTGTTCGTGGAATGCGCCGCGTGTGATGGCACGGGCAGGCGCAAGCCGTCGACGCTCGTCCACCAGCCTGTCGTTCTGCCGCCACCCTCTCCACAGGAGTGCAAGGAGGGCAAGTGCCAGCCGAAAAGTACGCCGCGGTGAAGGAATATGTCCGAGTCGTCGGCGGCCTCCGGGTTTCCACGGCCGGGGGCTTCCGCGACCGCGTAGTGGAGTGGTGCGTCGAGGATTGGCCGGCGGGTGCTTCCCCTGACACGCTCCGAGAGGTCCTCCTAGCTAGGGTGGCCGTTCGTGTGCGTCGTCAGCACTCGGGTGTTTTGGCAACGATGCTGATTTATGTGATCGCGAGCAAGATTGTCAGCCTGGTCGTCGACTGGTGGCTGCATCATCGTGACAACCGAACCATGATGGATGCCTGGAGGCGGGATGCCTCGTCGCGTTAAGGCGTGGACATCGAGGCAGGCTAGGCGCCCGGAGTGCCGGCCGAATTCGGCCGCACGGGGGTACTGCTCGGCGGCCTGGCGCCGCGCCAGACTCGCTGTGATTGCTCGGGACGAGGGCATCTGCCAGTTGTGCGGTAGGCTCGTTACAGAACGCCACCAGATTGACCATATCATCGAGAAGGCCCACGGGGGTTCGGACTCATTAGAGA
>JBMTAX010001029.1:0-1294 GCA_049429145.1 Myxococcota bacterium | reverse complement strand
ACGGGGCGGCTGCGGGAGCGCACGTCGTAGACGATGACCGCGGCGAGATCGGCTTCGTCAGACAGGAACACCGCCTTGCCCTCGGCCGACAAAGAGCCCGATGAGAGGCGGCTCGCCCCCGGGAGCTTCAGCGACGCCGGGGGCTGCGCGCACACCCACTTGCCGCCTTTTTCCCGCAGGGGACACACGTAGAGACCGTCTACCGCCGGGGTGCAGCCACCGTTGCACCTCGCGCCGAAGAGTAGCCACGGCACATTGTCGACGATGGCGAAGGAACTCTCGGTGAGCGTGACCGAACCGGTGACGTGTCCATCCACAGGGTCGACGAGAAGCTCGTCTTGGGTTGTTGGGGAACCGGAGTTCGGGACGTCGATTCGCCACAGCTTGAGGCGCACATCACTGTGTCGCTGGCACCCCTCCTCGAGCAGCACGTGCGCTACACGCCCGTTCGTCACCGTGACGTGCCCGACGCTGACGGAGCGGGCCAGATGATTGGCGCCAGCGCGTACAGGTGTGGTCACCCCCGCCGCGTCTACCTTCGAATACACGGGTTTCCCCACGTAGGATTCCTCTCCGCTCGTGCCGCAGCCGTACGCCGTCAGAGCGGCTTCTCGGGTAGTCTTGTCAGACTCGAACTCTACCCACACCCCCGCGGCAGCATCGCGGGCGAGGGCAACCGCAGGGCCGGCTTGGTCACTCACGATCGACGCTGGGAAGCTGGGGTCGCCGAGGCTCACGCACGCCACCTCAGGTTGGGAGACCTCTCGCTTCCCTTCGAGCACGTCGCTGGCATCGTCTTTCCACCTCCCGAGACGCAGCCTGTAGGGTGGCGCGGCCGTGAAGGTACTTAAGTCCGCTGTTGGCGCCTCGAGCCAAGCCACGAGGTTACCAAAGCCCACATCGTGTGCTTTCGCCGCGGCGTTCTCTGGGTTCCACGCGAAGTTCTCACCACAGCGGCCCTTGCGTTGCGGGAATGCGCGCTCTCTACCCTCGGTGGTTGCCTCCCACTTCGAAACCACGAGGTGAAACGGCCATTGCAGAGCGCCGTTTTCATCTTCAGCCACTACAATGGTGGCCCAGGAAGCAAGCCCACTGTCGCCGGCGGTGACCGGGGCGAAGGCAAAGGCCTCGCCCACCTCCCGCCAGCGCAGACGAGAGAGGTCGTACATCATTTGTTGCTCGCCGAGCCCTGTGCGGGTGACGACACGCGCCCCATCGATCACTGCCGTTCGGGCGGGGCCGAGGTCTTCGTTCACGGGCAAGAGGGACTGAGCACCCCCTACCAGCAGCAGAT
>JBMTAX010001028.1:0-1300 GCA_049429145.1 Myxococcota bacterium | reverse complement strand
GCGGCGGCCTCGCCCTCGCTGACGCCTTCGCCTCCTCAGGGCTCTCGGCGTGGCTCGGGGCCCAGCTCGAATGGCTCAGCGGAGCCCCTGCCCCGGTGATCGTCTTCTCCCTGTGTCTCGGCATGTCGCTGCTCACCGAGGTCACTTCCAACACCGCCACGACGACGTTGGTGTTGCCTGTCCTGTTCGCGGCGGCTGAGGCCCTGCGTCTGCCGCCTCTCTTGCTGATGTGGCCAGCGACTCTCTGCGCATCGGCGGCGTTCATTCTACCCATCTCCACCCCCCCGAACGCCATCGCTGCGGGAGCGGTCGACATGAAGCCCCTGGAGATGGCGCGGGTTGGGGTGTGGCTCAACCTGCTTGCGGTTGGGGTCATCACCGGTGCCACGATGCTCTTCGCCCAAAGGCTCGGTGGCTGAGCCCCTACAACTGAGAGTTGGCGGCCGGGACTTGGTGGCTGAGGCTCGGTCCCCATTTCATCGACACTGCAGATCGCACGCTTGCTCCCGGGCGGTTCGGAGCTATGTTCGGGAGATCCCACGGTGCCGAGGAGGCGGTCTTGAACGAACGACAGTGGCGCTTCGACGACGATGACGATGACAGCGGCGAGGGCGAGGCCGCCCAGCAAGACGGAGGCGGTTTCTCCTATGGGCGCATGACCCAAAAACTGCTCGAGTCGCGCATTCTCATCGTCGCAGAGGTGGTGACCGACAAACTATACCGTCGCATTGCCTCGATGGTGACGGTGCTCGAGGCCATGGCCCCCGACAAGCCCATCACGGTGTATGTGAACTCGCCGGGCGGGTCGGCTGACTCTGGGTTTGCCATCTACGATCTGCTGCGATTCTGCTCGTGCCCGATCATCACGGTGGCCAACGGCGTGGTGGCATCTTCGGCGGTCCTCATCTACCTCGCGGGCGACGACAAGAAGCGCTTCGCACTGCCGCACGCCCGCTTCCTCCTGCACCAGCCCTCGACGGCAACACGAGGCCAGGCCGCCGACATTGAAATCACCGCACGGGAGATCGTGAAGATTCGCGAGCGGTACAACAAGGTCGTCGAGCGCCACACCGGCACCGCCGCTGACAAGGTCGGCAAGGATGCCGACCGGGATTTTTGGCTGAGCGCTTCCGAGGCAGTGGAATATGGCCTTGTGAAGAAGATCATCGAGAAACGCAGCGACATTCCGCGCTGATCGCGTCCAAGGCGGATTTCGAGACCACACCCAGCGCTGGCGCGTTCTATCAGGGTGAGGCAAAATCGACATTCGTCGATTTGCGCACCCGGCTCGTTCCGCCGG
>JBMTAX010001027.1:0-1303 GCA_049429145.1 Myxococcota bacterium | reverse complement strand
GTTCGTCTGGTCATACCCCCAGCTGGCCCGCAGAACGTCTCCCACCTGCAGCGCGCTCCAGACTTGGCCACGCCCTAGCCTCCTGTTCGTCGAACAGTTCGCGGCCACGGGAGGTGTCAGCTGCGTTTCGAAGCATCGCTTGGTCAGGAAGAACAACTCGTTCCAGGCGGTCAGGCGGCAGCGCGTTTGCGATGACCAGTCCCGCTGGGTCGAAGTCCACAAAGGCCCAGATTCGCTCGTCTCTAGCTTGAATTACCTGAAGGGCCTCACCAACGGATAGCGCAGAGTCCCCTCGATAGATGACGAGAACCGACTGTCCGCAGTAGTCAATCCACCCGTAGCGCTCAAGCTGCCGGAAAGTCTCCAGGTTTTCCACAAGCATCAGCCGGTCACACCTGATGCGGCTGGCGACTTGGGGCGTCACGACGAGGTATGTGCCCTCGGGCGTACACAACGGCACCCCGTCAAGCGTGCAAGAGCCCACGCACTTCACACCAATAGAGCCGGCGTGGGGCGCAGCACTCAAAGCTTTCTCTGACATTCCACCGAACGCCGCAGCCTCGGCACGCGAGGCCCCTGGCGCCATCGGACTCACGGGAAGGTCGTGGGTTCGCAGGAGCTCCGCCGCCATGCGTAGATGGTCGTCGCGGTACTCCACCTGGCGCCCGACAGTGGTTCCTATGCAGTAGTGCTCGCTGAAGTGCTGCGAAACTTGGCCCACGCGCCGCTGGGCGGGCCGTTCGCTCACCAAGCGCTGGAGAAACTGAATTTGATGCGAGGTAAACGTCATCAGGCAGCCTCAGGCAACGGTCTTTGAACCTGGACGTCGTAGAACGCTTCGTTGACGGGGAACGGGTCAGGCTCCGGCTGCGCGACAAAGCTCAATCGCATCCCGCCACCCTTCAGCTGCAAGCAGGAGAACATCAACCAAGCTTCGTCACTCACATCGGCCAGCTCGGGCCTGGCTCTCTTCCATTCGAGCAACGAGATGGGCGCTTCGGAACGGCATGCCTGAGCAACCAAGTCTCGCAGTGCCTTCTGCGCGGGGTCAACAGGTTCGTCCACCTCGTCGACGTCATCCTCGAGCAGGAGCTGGGGGCCTTCCTCAACCCGCGGGGCGGGCGGCGCCTTCTTGGGAGGGAGCTTGGATACTGCGACAAGCAGGTTGTCCCAGGCCGAGGGGTCGGTATCCGCGACATCTGGCTGCGGTCGTAGCTCGATGTGCTCGGGTCTGAAGATGCCAACGTTGGCGCCGTCGTCGTCGTCGCGGCCTGGGCAGGGCGGTTCGGGGGCATCGAGCACC